>NZ_CANPWG010000008.1 GCF_947581915.1 Candidatus Palauibacter scopulicola | reverse complement strand
CCGGCCATGTCCTCATCGGTCGCCGTCACGGTCACCGTCTGCGCCGAGTTCCAGTCCGCCGTCGTGAACGTCAGACTCGACTTGTCGACCGTCGCCACGCCGGACTTCCGGGTACATGAGGTCCCGGCGTGTTCATGGCACCTGGAGGGGGCGTCGGCCGGGGTCACCGAGATCGTCACCGTGTCGGTCGGCTGCGCGTTCAGCACGACGGTGTAGGAACCCGTCGAGCCTTCCTGTATGGTCAGTCTGTTGGCTGATACGGTCACGCCGGCGGTCTGCGCCGCGGCCGAGGGGGCCGGCAGGAGGAGGTACGCCGCGAGAATGCCGAGCGCGATGCGCGTCACATTCCCTCCCGGACGCAGCCTCCTTCGTCGTCGGGATCCGACGGGTTGGGGCGGGAGTCATGCGGCTTGGAGGCGTACATGTACCCGGCAAGCCGCGCACGCGAACCGCTCCATGACCGACTTGGGGACGACCTAGCGAGTACCGGGTACCGCATGGGTCACCTCATGGCCTAAGGCAGCCACACCTCCCCACAAAACCCCACCTTTAATCTAGCGGGTCGTGTACGATACTTGGGCGATAGACGACCATTTTTCGGCGATATTTTGACGATTATCCGTTCAGGCGCCTCGACTCGGCCGCTACGTCCCGGCCCGCAACACTGGCCCGGGAGCCACGGAACCCCTATATACGAGGCCATCTTATGCGACCTTCGGGCGATCGAGGGCCGTGTGGCGGCGATATTCCGGTGATATTCGGACGTCGTCCGGTCGGGCGGCCCGGCGCGGTTGCAGGGTGGCGGACGATGACGGAGGGGTGCCAATGACGGAGGACCGTGAGGGGCTGCGGCGACAGATCGAAGTGCTCGAGGAGCGCATCTCCAGACTGAGCGCCGCCGTGCTGCGCGTCAGCGACAGCCTCGACCTGGATACGGTGCTGCAGGAGGTCGTGGACGGCGCCCGCGACCTGACGGCGGCCCGCTACGCGACGATCGTGACCGTGGACGATGCCGGGAACGTTGCGGAGTTCGTCACGTCCGGCTTCACGCCCGAAGAAGCGAGCGAGCTGGCCGCCTGGCCGGACGGACCGCGCGTCTTCGATCACTTCCGGGACCTCGCGGCGCCGCTGCGGCTGACGGACCTGCCGGCCTATGTCCGGGGGCTCGGCTTCTCGACGGATCTCATTCGGTCCAGCACGCTGCAGAGCGCGCCGATGCGGCACCGGGGCGTGAACATCGGCAGCTTCTTTCTTGCCGAGAAGGAGGGCGGCGGCGCCTTCACGAGCGCCGACGAAGAGGTCACCCTGCTGTTCGCCTCCCAGGCCGCGACCGCGATCGCCAACGCCCGGGCCCACCGCGAGGAGCGCCGGGCACGGGCTGACCTGGAAGCCCTGATCGAGACGTCGCCCGTGGGCGTGGTCGTCTTCGATGCCGAGTCGGGCGAGGCCGTATCGTTCAACCAGGAGGCACGGCGCATCGTCGAGGGCCTGAGCGCGCCCGGGCGCGCGCTCGAGGAGTTGCTGGACGTCATCACCTGTCGACGCGCCGATGGGCGCGAGGTCTCCCTGGCGGCGTTCCCGCTGGCCCAGCAGCTGCGCATCGGCGAGACGGTCCGCACCGAGGAGATGACGCTCTCGGTCCCGGACGGCCGGAGCGTGACGACGCTGGTCAACGCCACCCCGATCCACGCGTCGGAGGACGCGGTCCGGGCGGTGGTGGTCACGATGCAGGACCTGGCGCCATTCGAGGAGCTCGAGCGGCTGCGGACCGAGTTCCTCGGGATCGTGAGTCACGAGTTGCGGACGCCGCTCACGTCGATCAAGGGTTCGACGGCCACCGTACTCGCCCCTTCGGCGGACTTCTCGGCGGCCGAAATGCTGCAGTTCTTCCGCATCATCGATGGGCAGGCGGACCAGATGAGCGGCCTGATCGGCGACTTGCTGGATGCCGGGCGCATCGCCACGGGCACACTGTCGGTCTCGACCGAATCCTCGGAGGTGGCAGGGCTCGTGGACCGGGCGAGGAGCACCTTCCTGGCCGGCGGCGCCCGGCACGCGGTTCACGTCGACCTTCCCGGGGACCTGCCTCTCGTATCGGCGGATCGACAACGCATCATACAGGTGCTGAACAACCTCCTCGCCAATGCAGCCACGCACTCTCCGGAGTCGTCGCATATCGAGGTTTCCGCCCGACACGAGGGGGCTCACGTCGCGATCACCGTCTCCGATAACGGTCGGGGCATTCCGCCGGAGCGCCTCCCGCACCTGTTCCGGAATTACGGTGGCACGGGGGACACGAAGCAGGGCCCGCAAGGCGGTCTGGGGCTGGCCATCTGCAAGGGACTCGTCGAGGCTCACGGCGGGCGCATCCGGGCCAGGAGCCGCGGCGAGGGCCAGGGCGCCCGGTTCACCTTCACCGTCCCGCTGGCCGACACGATCCCGTTGGCCGAGCATGCCGACGGTGACCTTGCAACGGCGGACTTTGCCCAGGTTCCGGGAGGGGCGCCCGGACCACGCCGGGCACAGGTGCGCGTCCTCGTGGTGGACGACGATCCGCAGGCGCTGCGCCATGTCCGAGACGCGCTCACCGCCGCCGGTTACGCTGCGGTCGTGACCGGCGACCACCGGGAGTTGTCAAAGGTCATCCAGACCGAGAAACCCCATCTGGTCCTGCTCGACCTGATGCTGTCCGGCGCCGACGGGATCGAGTTGCTGGAGCAGGTTCCCGAACTGTCCGATCTGCCGGTCATCTTCATCTCCGCCTACGGACGGGACGAGACCATCGCCCGCGCCCTGGGCGCCGGCGCCGCCGACTACATCGTCAAACCATTCTCCCCGACGGAATTGACGGCGAGAGTGCGGGCTGCCGTGCGAAAGCACGCCGCACCCGAACGCTTCGTGCTCGGAGCACTCGCGATCGACTACGAACGCCGCCACGTGACCCTGGCCGGGCGCAAGCTGGACCTGACGGCCACGGAGTACGAGATCCTGCGCGTGCTTTCGACGAATGCGGGGCGGGTGTCCACGTACCGTTCCCTGTTCCGGAAGGTCTGGCGGCGGCATCCGGACCCCCGCGCCCCGAAACTCGTCCACGCCGTCATCAAGAGGCTCCGAAAGAAGCTGGGCGAGGACGGGACCCGCGCAGCCTACATCCGAAACGAGCGCGGCGTCGGCTACCGCATGCCCGAACCGGGCGAAACGTAGTTACCGACGCAGTTACCGGCGGGCGGCGGCGGCGACCGCCCGGCGGAGTAGCGCCTGCTCGATCGTTGCGATCGGGGATGGGGCGGCGGCGAGCGAGTCGATGCGGGCGCGCAGCGAGGCGATGGTGACGGTCTCGAAGGCCCGGGACACGGGTCCGGCATCGGGGCTTTCCGCCACCGCGTCGAACAGGAACCGTACGAGGCGGTCGTCGGGGTCGAAGGGGCGGCCCTGGCCGAGCGATTCCGGCCACAGCAGCGCCGCTTCCAGGTGACGGCGGGCGAGCGGGCGGTTCCCGGCCTCCAGTTCGTCCAGCGCGGCCCCGATGTGCAGGAGCTCGTACAGGCGGTGGGCCTCGCCGGAGTTCTCCGAGGGTAGTACGAGGGTGCCGGCGAGGATCCCGTTGGCCTCGCGGTACTCGCCCGCCCGGATGAGCCCCCGCGCGTGGATGAGGGCGAGGTTGAAGTCGTCCGGGAAGAGTTCCCGTCCCCGGCCGGACGCCTCGCGCGCCTCGCCCCAGCGTCCCGTCTCCTGCAGATGCCGGATGAGGGAGATGCGGAGGAGGCGGCTGCCGGGATCCACCTCGACGGCGCGACGGAAGTCGGGTCCGGGGTCGCCGCCCAGGGCTTCCGTCAGGTGCGCGCGCGCCGCGTAGGCGGGGCCGTAGTCGGACTCATCGCCCAGGGTCGCGAGCACCTCGGCCGCTTCGGCGTCGCGGTCGAGCGCCCACAGGTTCAGGCCCAGCAGGTAGCGCCAGCCCCAGTGCGGGTCTTCGCGGGCCGCCCAGCGCAGGACCGGCAGGGTCTCCGGGCGGTAGGGGAAGGCGAAGGCGGGATCGGTCCCCGCCCGCAGGAGCTCCGCGTCGTCCGTCAGGAAGCCGAGCCACGCCGCGGTGACGGGACCGCCGTCCACCCGGTCCGCCAACTCCAGCAGGCGGGCGGCATCGCCGGGCAGCCCGCGGTTCGCGTAGCCCACGGCGAGTTCCAGCAGCGTCTGCCCCGGGTATTCGCTCCGCATCGACGCGGTGAGGCGCGCGGCTTCGGCTCCGTCCGTCGCCTCTGCCCCGCCGGGTCCCCCGGCCCGCGCCGCGAGATAGCGCTCGGCCAGCACGAAATGGTTCAGCGGGTCGAGTTCCAGCAGCTCCGCCCGCACGCGCGCCGCGCCGGCTTCGTCTCCCTCCAGCCGCGCCGCGATCGCCAGCACCTCGCGGGCCGGAATGCTCGCGCGATCGTGGTCGAGCGCCAGCGCGGCGTGGCGGCGCGTTTCGGCCATGTCCCCCGCCTCCAGCGCCAACTCCGCCAGCCGAGTACGCGCCGCGGCCCGGAACGAGACCGACCGGGCCGCCCAGCCGAACGAGTCGAGCGCATCGGCGCGGCGCCCGAGGGCCAGATACAGGTTGCCGGCGAGGAAGTTGGCCTCCGGATCGTAGGTGTCGAGCTGGAGCGCGCGCCGGGCATGGGCGAGACCCTCCTCATGGCGAGCCGACCTCAACGCCAGCGCGCCTAGACCCAGCAACGCCTCACGGTTCCACGGCTCGGCATCGAGCGCCCGGTGGTATAGCGTCCGCGCGTCGGCATGGCGGCGGCCACGCACCAGCTCCCTCGCCTCGAACACCAGGCGATCCGTCTCCGGGAGCGCGTCCCACGCTTCGGCGTTCGTCCCGAACGGCCGGGACACCGAGGGATCCCCACCGAATCCGCACACCCCGGCGAGCCCGGTCGCGTCCGGCCTCGAGCAGGCTTCCAGCCGGAGCCCCGGCACGGCAACGCGCCACGGACGCCCGGGATCGACGTCGAACTCGAGGGTCACCGGTTCAAGGGGTTCGAGCGCCACCGCCCGCGCGTCGACCGGTTCGCCGCCCGACCATGCCGCCACGGTGTCGACCCCGGCCCCGAACGCCTGGATCACGACCCGCAGGCGGTCGCTCTCCCGTTCGACGTGCATGGCGCCGTGGGGCGAGGCGTCCGTGAGGCCGCCGGTTCCTTCCAGCGGGAACCACCACTCCGTCCAGCGGCTGGCCGAGAACGGATCGAACCCGGCCTGCGAGATCGGGTTGCGGTGCGCTCCCGGCTGGTACTGCGCGTGGAGCCGCCCGGCCTGGAACTCGACGTACTGTCCGTCCGTGTCGGTGAGCAGATCCTCCCAGATGCCGCCCGCCCGCGAGAGCGCCCACAGCCACATCTTGCGCCCGGGCATTTCCTCGTGCGGGGCCCAGTGTCCCCAGCCGTAGTCTTCGTCGTGGTAGTAGCCGCCGAAGAAGTCGTTCAGCGCTCCGACGACGTGGTAGGACTTGTGTCCCCCGAATGCGTTGTTGCGGTAGAGGGGGAGGAATCGCCCCTCCTCGTCCTCGGGCCAGGGGCGCGCCCGCCCGGAGTGCTCCAGGTAGGCGTTGCCGGGCACGAACAGTTCCAGGTCGTCCTGCGCGAAGGCCGCGGCCGTCATCCAGTTGTAGTAGGGCTGCTCCAGCGGGGTCGGGTTGTACCACAGCACACGCGTCTCGAAGGCGGCCCGGTCCGGCGGAAGCCGGATCTCGACCCGCCACGGGGTCCGCGACGGGAGGTCGGTGGCGCCGACGATCGTGCTCACGCTGCCGTCCGCGTTCTCGCGCACCAGGTAGTCCACCGGCGTAGCGGTGGCCGGCGTGTGCCCGATGACGCCGAAGTTGAACTCGATGCCGCCCGAGGTCCACGGGCCGCGGAGCGCGATGTCCCGGAACTTCATCACTTCGTTCCGATAGATGAACTCGTGCCCGGTCGCCTTCACGACGGCCCCCCACACCTTGCCGCCCACCTCCGGAAGGACGAAGACCTCGATGAGGTCGTTCTCCATCGTCACGACCTTCCACTCCCGGGGCTCCGACGTCGCCGCGTACCCCTCGAACGTGTGGTAGGGGTACAGCCGGCGGTCGGTGGCCAGCACCGGCACGGGGTTCGGATCCGAGAACGGATACGTGTCCAGAACCCGCACCTCCTCGGAAATCCGGGCGCGGGGCCCCGGAGCGTCGCACGCGGCCGCAGTCAAGGCAGTACACGGGATGGCCGCGGCCAGCGCGGCGGTTCGCAACTGCCGCAACGTCAATCGGAACACGTGACACCTCCTTCGCTCGTTACGGTGGCGCCGTCGGAGGCGTCGGCGACGAACAGGGCGCGGCGGCCGACCCCTCCGCGGGGGGCGTAGAAACGATCGATCAGGGCCTCGATCACGGCCTTCGCCTCGTTCGCGCCGCAGAGCGCGACCGCGCAGCCGCCGAATCCCGCGCCCGTGAGCCGCGCCCCGGCCGCGCCCGCGTCGCGGGCGACCCCCACGATCTCGTCCAGCGCCGGCGTGCTCACGCCGAAGTCATCGCGCAGGCTGGCGTGCGATTCGTTCATCAGGCGGCCGAAGGAGGCCATCTCACCGTCGCGAAGCGCGCGCTCGGCCTCGATCACCCGCCGGCCCTCCGTGGCCACATGGCGAAAGCGCCTCGACAACGTGAGCGGCAGCGACTTCCGCGCCCCGGCCAGGACGGTGGCGAACTCGGCTTGGTCGGCTTCCATCACCTCCAGCCAGGAGGTTCGCCCCACCCGCTCGAGGGCCTCCGCGCACTGGGCCCGCCGCTCGTTGTACAACTCGCGGACCGCGCCCGCCTTCTCCGCGCGCGTCAACGACGAGGCGACGATCCACCGCCAGCCCTCCGGCACCGGCGCCGGCGTCACGCGCAGCGGTTCGAAGTCGATCCGCAGCGCGTGCCCTTCCTTTCCGCAGAGGGACGCGGCCTGGTCCATCCCGCCGCCCTGCAGGCCGACATGGCGCTCGGCCCGGGCGAGGAGCGCCGCCAGTTCCAGTGCCTCCACCTGCTCTTCGTTCGCGTGCAACAGCGCCAGCGCGGACGCGACCACGAGGGCGGAGGAGGACGACAGCCCCTCCGCCACCGGTACGGTGCCCGTGACCGTGCCCCGGATGCCTCGCTTCAGTTCGACGCCGTGGTCGAGCAACCCCCGGGCCGCGGCCCGCACGTAGTTCGACCAGTGGCCCTGGGGTGCGGATTCCGTGGCGCGCTCCAGCCGAAAGGCGAACGAACCATGGTCGGAATCGCCTTCGAGTTCGACCGTCGAGTGCGCCACCGCCTCGAAGTCCACGTTGACGTGTCGGTCGAGAGCCATTGGCAGCACCGGCAGGCCGTTGTAGTCGATGTGCTCGCCGATCAGGTTGATGCGCCCCGGAGCGGTCGCGACGCCACTGGGCAACGCCTGCGGTGGACCGAAGAGCGACGCCTGCGCCGAGCGCACCGGCTTCGCGTGGGCGTACGGCGTCCAGAGGTCGACGGGGTACGCGCCCGCCTCCGTGAGTTGCCGGAGCCAGACGGCGACGCCCTCGTGGTCTCCGGGGAAGGTGACGCCCTTCCACCCCTTGCCTGCGGGCACCAGGCCGCAACGCGTTCGTTCGGCGACCACCAGGTTGCTCACGGTTTCCGACAGGTAGAACTCGTCCTCGGTCCCGGGGGAGGCAGCGACGAAATCCCGGAAGCGCTCCTCCAGCAACGGCAGGATGTCGGGGAAGAAGCCCCACAGGCCCATGCACGCCTGGCTGTCCGCGCCCACGCGGATCGCCGCGCCGGAGGGCGTGCACCCGACGACGTCGGGCCGGACCACGGCGGCATCGGCGCCTCCGCCCGTCCGCTGCGCGCCGCCGTCGAGGCGCAGGTCGAGGCCCTCGGTCATGCGGAGCAGCGTGCCGTCGGGCCCCTCTTCGCACAGGCCGCGCGACACGCCGCCGAAAGCGGACAGGGTGTCGGCCAGGGAGTAGGTCACCGCGAAGGCACGGATGCCCGGAGGCGGCGCCGCGAGCGCGTGTGCCAGGCCCTCGTACGCGATCCGCCCGTAGAAGTCGTCCGCGTTGCACACGGCGAACGGGGCCCGGCGGGACAGGGAGGTCGCCGCGGACAACACGGCGAATCCCGTGCCCCAGGGCCGAACGCGCCCGGGCGGGGGGAGCGGGACGAGGTCGGCGTCGGCGAGACGCTGGCGGGCGAAGGAGAGGGAGATCCCCGCCGCCCGCACCGGCGCCAGGCGCGTCTCGAACTCATCGCGCTGGCTCTCGCGCACGACGAGCACGAAACGCCCGAAGCCCGCGCGCACGGCGTCGTACACGGCGTACTCGAGCAGCGACCCGCCGCCCGGCCCCACCGGTTCGAGCTGCTTGGGGCGACCGAACCGGGTGGATTGCCCGGCGGCAAGGATCACCAAGGCCGGCCGTTCCGGCCGGTCGGCCGCCTCCACGGTCATGGCGTCAACTCGACCGTCCCCGCCAAGGACACGCGGCGACGGACTCCTCGATCGCGCCCAGCGCGAGCAGCGGTCCCCAACTCTGGAACCGGTGCCCTCGCCCCCGGCCGCTGCGCGCGTCGAAGTTCTCGCGGCAGAACCCCGTACGCCGGAGATCGGCCAGGAACATGAGCGCCCCTTTCCATGCGAGTTCACTCGCCAGTTCGTCGAACCCGTACCGCCGCAGTCCCTGCAGCACGAGGTAATTCATGGGCGGCCAAATGGAACCGCGCCAGTACTGCTGGTCGTCAAAGGCGGGGTCGTCGCGCGAGATCGTGGGCAGCACCCACTCGCCCCGGAAGCGCGCGGGGTTGCGAAGCACACCGGCCATGCGCCGCGCCCGGCGAGCCGATGGCGCGCCGGCAACCAGGGGAAGGAAGTTCGACGCGGCCACGCGAGGGGAGTGGCCGCCGGGCAGCTCGTCCAGGTACAGCCCCGCGGCTTCGGACCAAAGCACCCGGTTCATCGTCCGGACGAGCCGGCAGCGCTCCGCCTCAAGCCGCTCCGCCTCCCCCCCGTGGCCCAGAATGCGGGCGATCCGCGCCAGGCATTCGAGGTCCAGGGCGCGGTAGCTGCACAGATCGACGGCGGACATGGCGAGGACTTCCCGCTCCGGATCCCATGCCGCCTCCTCCCACAGCGGCAGGTCGTCCTGCCCCGATTCCCATGCCCCCCGCTGGTGGCCGCTTGCGCTCACCTCCCACTCCGGAAGCTGCTCGCGCGGCGGAACCCGCGCCGTATCCGAACCCCAGGCCAGAAGCCCCGGCGTGAGGCCCTCCCGGCGCGGCCGCCCACCCTTGTCCGCCACCCACCAGTCGTTCCACTCGCGGAGCCCGGTCCAGGCCGCGGCCAGCGCGTCTTCGTCGGGACAGGCGAGGTGCAGTTTCAGCGCCGCGAACGACCCCACCGGGGGCTGGGAGCGATCGGGCGTGCCGCCGAGGCGGCTCCTCCAGTTGGGCACGTTCCCGTTCGGATAACGCGACTCGAGCCCGGCGAGGAGGACGTCCCACGCCAACCGCCCCGACGCCGTGGCGAGCGCGAGCGCGTTGAAGAACGAATCCCACCCGAACACCGTCCAGTCGTCCGGCTCCGCCGCGCCGTCCCCGCGTCCGCTGCCCCCCGGCTTCGGGAAGATCCAGCGGCGGCCGGCCGGCGCGTACAGGCGTCCCGTTTCCGGTTGGAGGAGGACGTTCCACATCGAGTGGTCCGCGACGGCTTCGACGAGTTCTTCCGCGGCCCCGGACCCACGGGGGCGGCGGCGGTCCCAGTCGGCGCGCGCGTCGTCGATCCAGCGGTCCAGCTCCGGGAGAAGCCGTCGGGCGCGGTCCAGGGCGGGCGTGGATCCGGGCCGCGCCCCCTTCGGCTCCCAGGCGACGACCGTGGCCGCGCGTTCCCCCGCCCGCGGCGCGAAGGCGGCGGCGATCTCCACGCCTTCCAGCGCGGCCCGCCAGCCATCGGATGCCTGGTCCCACCGCGCCTTCCACCCCCACGGATCATCCCCCACCAGTTCCACGCGGCCGGGCACGCGCGCCACAGCCCGCAGCGCCAGGGCATTCTCGCAGCGCGACCACTCCAGGATCAGCGTGCCCTCCGCAGGGCGGGAATCCGACGACGGCTCGGCGGCGAGGTCGAACTCCATGCGCGCATAAAATCCATCCGGCGCGTGGGGACCGACGCGGGAGACCATCCAGTACCAGTCCTCCAACTCCCGCTGCTCACCGCTCGGAGTCGTGAAGACGAGTCGAAGGCCGATCCCGTCGCCGGGTCCGGCCGCAAACACGAGCCCCGCCCAGCGCCGCGCCTCAAGCGCCCCGACCCGCATCACGCTAGCGGATGCCTTCCAGTTGGATGCCGCGCACGAAGTACCGTTGGGTGAAGAGGAAGAGGAGGGCGATGGGCAGAACCGCGGCGACGCCGGCCGCCATCTGGTAGGGCCAGTTGATTTCGTAGGTGGAATGGAAGGCCGCGATTCCCACCTCGACGACGCGCATCTCCATGGAGCGGGTCACGAGGAGCGGCCACAGAAGATTCTTCCACGCGTCGACGAACGCGAACAGGGCGAGCGTGGCCACGGCGGGCTTCGCGAGCGGCAGCGCGACGCTCCAGAAGATGCGCACGCGCCCGGCACCGTCCACGCGCGCGGCGTCCTCCAGCTCGCGCGGCACCGTCCGGAAGTACTGCCGCATGAGAAATATGCCCCACACGGAGACGAGTTCCGTGGAGATGAGTCCCTGGTAGGTGTCGATCCAGCCGAGCGCCTCGATCATGAGGAAGCGAGGGATGAGGATGACGACCGCGGGCACCATCATCGTCGACAGAAAGAGCATGAACAGTCCATCCCGTCCCGGAAAGTCGAGGCGGGCGAAGGCATACCCGGCGGTGGCCGAGGTTGCGACCTGGCCCGCCGCCACCGCGGTCGCGAACACGAGCGAGTTCAGGAAGTAGCGCCCGAAGGGCTGGGCCGTGAGCGCCTCCGGATAGTTGGACCACCGCGGCGGCCGCGGCAGGAGACCCCCGCCGGCGAACACTTCGAGCTGTCCCATGAGGCTCGTGAGCGCCATCCACGCGAAGGGCGCGGCCATGACGAGGCAGGCGGCGGCGAGCAGGAGGCCACGCGCCGTCCGGGGCGGGACCGCGCGCTCAGCCATGGGCGCGCCGCGCATCGAGGAAGCGGAAGTGCAGCCAGGTGGCGGCGAATACAACCGCGAACAGCATCCAGCTCATCGCCGCCGCGTTGCCGAACTGCAGGAACTCCCACGCCTCCCGGTAGATGTGATAGACGGCGACGTCGGTGGCGCCCAGCGGACCGCCCTCGGTCATCACATAGACGAGTCCGAACACCTGGAAGGACCCGATGACGGACGTGACGAGCACGAAGAAGAGGGTGTGGCGCAGGCCGGGGAGGGTGACGTGACGGAAGCGCTGCCACGGCCCCGCGCCGTCGACCCGTGCCGCGTCGTACCAGTCGCGCGGGATCGCGGCGAGGCCCGCCTGGAAGACGACCATCTGGTAGCCCAGGACCATCCAGACGCCGATCATCATCAGGCTGATGAGCGCGGTGTCGGGCGAGGTGAGCCAGGGGACGGACTCGAGCCCGACGCGCTCCAGGCCCCGGTTCAGCAGCCCGTACCGGTCGCTCAGCAGCCACTTCCACACCACCGCGATCGCCGCCACGCTCGTGATTCCGGGGAGGAAGAGGGCGAGCCGGGCCCAGCGCATGGCGCGGCGCGATCCGCGGGTGAGGAGCGCGAGGGCGAGGGCGATGGCCATCGCGGCGGGCACGTGCAGCGTGAACAGCGCCGTGTTCCCGATCGCCGACCACCACTCGCCGTCCGCGAGCAGCGCCGCGTAGTTGTCGAATCCGAGAAAGAGCGGCGCGGGGTCGATGAGGCGCCACTCGTGCAGCGAGATCCACAGCGAGAAGACGAGCGGCCCGAGGGTGAACGCGAGGATGAGGGCCGCCGCCGGCGCGAGGAGGCCCCAGGCCGCGAGGGTTCGACGCAGGGCGCGGGGACGGGCCGCGAGTTGCACCAGGTGGAGCGCCAGCACGACCAGCAGGGTCGCGAGCCCGCCCGCGGCGGCCAGCGCGAGGGCGGGCGAGGCGGTGCGCTCGTATCCGAGGAGGGCGAGGTGGATGTCGGCGGCGCGGGCCGCGTGCCACGTAGCGCCGCCCGCCTCCACCGTGTGTGGCGCCCCTGCCGGCGCCCCCGCCGGCTGCGACCCTCGGTCCGGCGCGGCGGCGATGGCCGCCGCCACCTCGGACGGCATGGTCCACTGCCCGTCCGCGGACGCCAGTGATCCGTCGCTGGCCCAGGGAAGGCGCGCGACCCGGGCGGCGCGCGCCGGCTCCGCGCCGCCCGCCAGGGCCAGCTCGACAGCCTGCGCGCCCTGGGCCACCGTGGCGGCGCTCAGCAATCGGAGTTCGCGGTCCGCCCACCGCCCGGCGGTAGCCGCCGCGAGGGCGATGCAACTGATCGAGAGGAGTGCGATGCCGCCCGGGTAGCGAGAGCGGGCCGGCCCGCGGCGCCGGCCCGCCGCCCAGCCCGCGATGATCGCCGCGCCCGCCAGCGCGATGGCGAGGGCGGCGCCGGGGAGGGCGCCCAGCCGTCCGCCCGCGCCGCGTGGCGCGACCGCGATCCAGGCGGCGGGCTCGAGCGCGCCGGCCTCGTACGCGTATGCCCCCGCCCCTTCGCCTCCGTCGCCCGCGCCGAGCATCGTGGCCCGCTCGCCGAGTAGTCCGACGACGGCCGGGACGCCGCCCCCCGCCTCCCACAGCGCGGCCGCCATGCGCGCCTCGGCCTCCGCCGACGCCACCCGCACGCTCTGCACCCGACCGGCGGCGATGGCCACAACCAGCGCCAGGCCGGCGGCCAGGACGACGGCGGCGAGGGGAGCGAGAGCCGGCTGCCGCGCGCGGCTCACCGCTCGAACTCCGCGTCGATGCGACGGGCCACGTCCGAGGCGCTCGAGGCGAGGGGCTCTCCCCGAATCAGGCGGCGGTCCATGATTTCCACCGCCAGCGCCTCGATGCGGGAGAAGTCGCGCACCCGGGCGCCCCACGTCATCCGCGCGCCCTCCACCAGCGCGATGAACGCGTCCTCGACGCCCGTGCGGTCCGCCGCCGCGATCTCCGCGGCCACATCGATCCGCGACGGAATCGCGAGTCCCGACCGTGCCCGAATACGCTGCGCCTCGGGCGAGGCGAGGAAGCCGGCCAGGTCGATCGCCCGCCGCAGGTGCCGTGCGTTCGGCGGCACGGCCCACCCGGACGCGTACACCACGCTCGTCGCCGCGGTCTGCGACGGGTGGTGCGGGATGGGGACGATGGCCAGTTCCAGGTCGCCCGTCTCCACGAGATTCCGGAACACGGGGAGCGTCCAGTGACCCGACAGGAGGAACGCCTGGCCCCCCGATGCGAAGCGCGCCTCTCGCGCGGGGTCTCCCTGCTGGACGAACTGCGCGCCCGGCGTGAGGCCGTCCTCCGCCAGGGCGGTAAGGAAGCGGTACGCCTCCAGCGCTTCCGGCCCGTCCAGGTAACCCACCGCCCCGCTGCCGGCAGGGCCGAGAATGTCGCCGCCCGCCGACCACACGAACGGCACCCACTGGTAGAGATTGCGCGGGAAGTCGAAGCCGAACACGTCGTTCCGGCCATCGCCGTCCGTGTCCGCGACAACTGCCTCCGCGGCCCGCCGGAAGTCCGTCCACGTCCACCCGGCCGCGGGCAGAAGGCCTTCGACCCCCGCGGCGGCGAGCACGCGCCGGTTCGCGTACAGGACCATCGGCGTGAAGTCCTTCGGCAGCGCGAACACGGATGCGCCCCGGCGAAACGCGTCCACTACCTGCCCGAACACGCTGTCCGGCCGAAAGCCGAGCGCTTCCGTGTACGGTGCGAGATCCAGCGCCAGCCCGCGCTCCACGAAGGTCGGAATGTCCGGCGAATCCATGAGGTAGACATCGGGCGGACGCCCCGCCGCGATCGAGGTCAGCAGCCGCTCCTCGTACCCGTTGGGGGCCGATTCGAGCACGACCCGCACGCCGGGGTGCAGCGCCTCGTAGCGGTCGGCCACCTGCCGCTCGATCTCGAGTTCGTGTCCGCCGGCCCAGAGGGCCACGCGCAGCACGTTGCCCGACTCGCCGGGCGCGCAGCCAGCCGCCGCGAGGCCGAGGGCAGCGAGGACAAGGGTCGCGCGGGGGAGGGCGGCGGCGACGCCCTTGGCGCGAAACGTCGTCGCCGGCGCCGACCGGCGCGTGGTCGACCGGGGCATGCGCGGCCTGGGGCCTGTCATCCGGGGCCCGGGCGGCCGATCGGTCGCGGTGCGGCCTCCTCGCGGTGGCCATCCGGGCCGAACAGGTGGCTGCGCTCCCACGCGACAGAGACATTCACCCGGTCGCTCGGCGCGATCCGCTGTGCGGGGCCCGCGCGCGCCACCCACGCCGCGTCGCCGGGGCCGTCCAGGTGCACGCGCTGCTCGCTGCCGAGCGCCTCCACCCGGAGCACGGCGGCCCGAAAGTCGCTCACTTCGGTCGCGTCGCCGGCCTCGCTTGAATCGTGCCCCCGGGCAGGGACGACCGCGAGATCCTCCGGCCGCACCGCGAGCGTCGCCCGGTCGAGCTCCGGCGGCCCGTGCAGGGCGAACGGACCGCCCGCGAGGCGTCCCCCCTCGTCGCGGACGAGCGGGATGCGGTTGATGGTCGGCGAGCCCACGAACCCCGCGACGAACAGGTTCCTCGGCCAGCGGTACACCTCATCCGGCGTGCCCACCTGCTGAAGCCGGCCGCGGTCCATCACCGCGACCCGCTGGCCCAGCGACAGCGCCTCCACCTGGTCGTGCGTCACGAAGATCATCGTCGTGCCGAGACGCCGGTGCAGGGCGGCGATCTCGTCCCGGGTCCGCAGCCGCAGTTCCGCGTCGAGATTCGAGAGCGGCTCGTCGAACAGGAATACGCCCGGGTCCCGGACCATGGCCCGCCCCAAAGCGACGCGCTGGCGCTGTCCGCCGGACAGTTCGCCGGGCTTCCGCGACAGCAGTTCGGCGAGCCCGAGCGCGGCGGCGGCGTCAGCGACGCGACGCTCGATCTCCTCGCGCGGCGTGCCCCGCACGCGCAGGCCGAAGCCCAGATTCCCGGCCACGGTCATATGCGGATAGAGCGCGTAGCTCTGAAACACCATGGACACGTCGCGGGCGCCCGGCCCGACGTCGTCCACCCGCCGCCCCCCGATCCACACCTCCCCGGCGGTGGGTTCGATGAGCCCGGCGATGAGGCGTAGCAGCGTGCTCTTCCCGCACCCCGAGGGTCCCACCAGCACGACCAGTTCTCCCGGCCCGACCTCCAGATCCAGCGCACGGACGGCCACGACGTTGCCGTACCGCTTCTCCACGCCGCGCAGCTCCACGCCCTGCGGCGCGCGACTCACGGCACTCACCGGATCCACGGCACCCGCAGGGCCTCGCCACGCGGCCCTTCGAACCGCTCGCCGTCCACCTCGAGGCGCACCCGTTCGGGCCCCACCTGCACGCGAAGCTCCCGGCCCCGAGCGAAGACCGGTCCCAGCGACACGCGGGGGGGACCGTTCGGCAGCGGCCGCACTTCGATGCCCGACGCGTCCACGTGAAGCCCGCCGAATCCGCGCGCCAGCAGGTCGAGGATCCACGAGTGCTGGTAGTCGTCGATCCCCCGGAAGTGGCACGCGCGCCCCGTGTGCGGGTTGTAGTGCTCGAAGCAGTTCGGGCGCGAGGGATCGCCATCGGTGAACATCATGCGGGCGAAGCGGCGGAGCATGTCGGCCGCCAGCGCCCCCGCCCGCGCGTTCCCGCCGCGCCAGCAGCGCAGCAGCCCTTCGATCACGTGGCTCGTCGTCATCGGCCAGACGCGTCCGTTCCAGGGGCAGTTGCGGCGCTTCCCGCGCCAGATGCCCTCCGCCGAAAACCGCGGATCGTCCACGCTCGACGAAGGCAGGGGAAAGCGCGTGCCGAAGGTTCCGGGATCCTCCAGGTGGTCGAGCAGGGCATCGAGCCGCGTGCCCTCCACCCCTCCGATGAGCAGCGGATAGAACCCCACCGCCGCCTTCACGCCGGTCCGCTCGCCGGTGCGTCCGTCCACATCCGTGAAAAGCCCGGCCTCCGCAGACCACATGTGCTCGTCGATCGCCCTCCGGCAGCGTGCCTCGAGCCCGCGCCACCCGGCCTCGTCGCCGGGCCGCTCCAGACGGCGCGCCACGGCGGCGAGGGCGCGAAACAACTGGTGTGCGTACACCGTGACATCGATCCCCTTGAGGCGCAGCCGGGGACGCCACCCGGCCACGTCGGCCTCCTCGTCAACGGCCATGTAGCGCGACATGTACTCCTGTCCCGTCTCGAAGTGGTTCGTGACGGTGAACATCCCCGAGGCCTCCGAGTCGCGCGCCGCCTTCAGCCAGCGGGCGTAGCGCGACAACCCCTCGTAGCAGCGGGCCAGCGCCGCCGCATCGGGATGCATGTCATCGACCGCGAGCAGCGCATCGCCCCAGTTCGCGTGGTAGAAGTCCGTTCCCTCGAGGCGCTCCGGATAGAGGCGCCCGTGGAAGGAGCCATCCGGCTTCTGGTTGTCGACGAAGTTCAGGAGCGAGCCCCACGCCTCGCGCCCGCCCTTCCGCCACCGCATCTCCATCATGTGGCACTGTGCGCTGTACGCGATCGGCACGTGGAAGTACTCCGGGCCCTCGGCGATGGCGGGGCGCCGTACGGGGCCCCAGCGACCCTCGATGCGGTTCAGGCCGAGGCCGTAGATCCGGTAGTCGAAGGTGCGGTCCAGATAGGGATCCCCGCTCTCGAAATGCGGAAAACCGCCGAAGAAGGACTCCCAGCCGGAGGGCGTCGGGATCTCGTCGGACGGGGGCGTCGAGGATGTCGGAGCCGGGGTTATCGAGGGCGTCGCGGCCCGGCGCCGAGACTCGGTCTCCCGGAGGCGGAGGTTCAGCCGAATGGCCGGCGCCCCCCCACCGTCGATCCCCGTCAGCGGAAACGCGACGGCGATCCAGATCCATCCCGTGCGGTGGGTGCGCGGGCCGGAGTTCGGATCGTGGGGCGGGCCGGACGTGGGGTCGGCGCCCGCGGCCGCGGCGCTCTCGGGGGCGCCGACCTCCTCCGCGAAGGGTGAGTGCCGCCATTCGGGCACCCCGCGCCCCTCGGACGGTACGACGCGCCGCCACGCGGGCGATCCCGAGCCCGCGAGTTCCATGCGCAGGGCCAGTTCCTGCCCGCGCCGGTCCGAGACGACCCGCGTCCAGCCCACCCCATCCGCCGTGGGCGCCACCCCGTGCGTCGCGCCCGCGGGCTGCGCGGTGAAGGCGACGAGATGGCCCTCGAAGTCTCGGGGGACGCCCCAGGCGGATTCCAGGATGCCGCCCGGCAGCACCCGGCGGCGCTCCTCGACGAGAGTGCCGCGCTCGTCGGCCCACGTGACGACCAGTCGCCCGGGCCGCCACCTGCCGACCGCCGGCTCGCCATCGTCCGGGCCGGGGGCCGCCCGGTGGAGCGGGCTCTCCCGCCCGTCCGAGCCCACGAGGGCGATCGAGAACCCGGGCCCGACCTCGTGCTGCAACAGGTGAGCCGGGTCCCAGAACCCCGGCCGGTGCAGCCACTGCGGGAATGGCGGTGCCCACACCACGCCGTCCAGCCCCCCCAGGAACCACTTGTCGTCCCGGGCCAGCGCCGCGATGCGAGCCCTGGGCGACACGGCGGGATCGGACGGAGCGCTGTTCATGGAGAACACCATCGAACCGCCCGGGTCGGCGGTCAACGGCCCGACGCCTCCGGTCAACTGCCCGGCGCCTCCGATCGACGGCCCGGGGCCTCCCGTCCGCGCGGTCTGACACTTCCTCACGGCGAGGCGCGTAGGCGCGCACAGGTCCCCTAACTCTGCGTACAGCGCCTGGAGGAAAGAGATGTTCCGGAAACGCCACTCTCTCGGCCGCCCCGCGCGGCGGATCGCCCTCGCGGGCGCCCTCGTCTGCGGCTTCACGTCGGCGGGCTGCATCTTCGTCGGCGACAACGAGTCTCGGGACGAAGCCGTGGAAGTGCGGGAGGACCTGCGCGATGCCGCCGACGAAATCGCGGCCAGCATTACCGACGCGGTGGAGGAGATCGGCGAGCACGTGTCCGATCTCGCCGAAGACCTGAGTGCCGAGACGCTGGTCGATCGCCCGATCTCCTTTCGCGAGTTCTACGGTCTCCTGCCGGAGCGGGCGGGGAACCTGAGGCGGGTCTCGCGCGAGGGGGCGACGGGCGGAGCTCTCGGGTTCCACGTGTCCGTCGCCGAAGCGGAGTACGAGGGGAGGAACGGAGCGGAGGTCGAAATCTCCATCGCCGACATCGGCGCGATTCCCCTGATCGGCTCGGAGGGCTTCGTGGAGTGGCTCGACCTCTCGGTCGACCAGGAGAGCGACCGCGGGTGGGAGCGCACGATCGAATACGAGGGCTATCCGGCCATCGAGGAGTTCCGCCGCACCCGCGGCGACCGCGGCCGCGCGGAGTTCACCTGGTTCATCGAGGATCGTTTCGTCGTCGCGCTGGAGGGGCGGAACCTGACGATCGACGAACTCCACGAGCTTCGCGACGCGATCGACACCGACGCTCTCGCCGACCTGCGCGACCGCGAAGGCGGGTAGCGCTGGGGGCTACCGGTCCCAGTCCGCGGGGTCCGGTAGCCCGCGGCTGACCATCGCCTCCAGAGCGGGATCCGGAGCCAGCGCCTCCGCCACCGCGCCGGCGAGGCCGGCGGCTGACGGATCCTGAAGGATCGCGCGCACCTGCCGGGTCGCGGGATTGCGCACGATGGCGGTGGGTAGGTCGCTCTCGCCGTCGAGCGTGAAGGATCCCTCGGGCCCGGAGAGCGTGAGACTCGCGAGCGCCCGCGACCACTCGGGCTGGACGGGCACGGCGAAGGCGAAGCCCAGGGCTCCGTTCCCGTGGTCGATGTGCCACATGTCGAAGCGCAACGCGAACAGTTCTTCACCGGACGCGTTCCGACCGCGAATCCGATGGTCGCCGCCGGGGCGGGGCAAGGAGGGCGGAGCGTCGAGAACGAAGGCGGGCTCCAGGTAGGGAACGCCTGCTTCGCTCACGCCGCCCCAAAGCAGCAGCGAGCGGTCATTGCCGCCGCCTGCCGCTCGCGAGGCGGAAGCGGTCGGCTCGGTGCGGAGGCGGAAGCGCATCGCATTGTAGAAGTGATAGTCCCCGATCCAGTGCGGATCGCAGTATCCCATGATGTCGGGCCGCTCCGGCGGCACGAGTTCTCCGCCATCGCGAAAATCGTATCCCCACGCGCCGATGTGCCCGGTCCCCCCGGGATACCACGGATCGGGACCGGTCGCGCTGCACGGGGCGTGGCTGAGGCTCATGTTGTGCCCGAACTCGTGCGCGACGATGTCGGCCCGGTCGTGGCTGGAGAAGCTGGCGAACCCGCCGACGTAGGCCAGGCCGCCGCCGTCGCTGTTCGTCATCGTGCCCATGTAGTGCCCGATAGATCCCTCGGCGGCGCGGATCATCGCCGTCCGGCTCAACAGCGCGCCCTGGCTGTTGGTGGACACCATCACGGCCTCGTGCGCCCGGACTGTCATGGCTCCGACGGGGAGCAGCGTATGCGTGTCCCAGAAGAGTTCGTGCTCCGGCGTCAGATCGTTCACGTAGCCCACGATCGAGTTGTCCGGTTCGGACGCGAGCACGAACGGAATCACCGTGAGATTGAAGGTGGGCATCCGCCGGACATCGACGGCGCGCCGGCCGTTGTCGGGGATTCGCCGCGTGAGTCCGAGGGCCGGGTTCAGCGTGGCGCCGGGATCCGTCTCGACGACGATTTCGAGCCCGGGCTGCACGACCCGTCCGGGAATCACGGCGTTCGCGGATGCGGCGAGGTCGCCTTCCTCGATCACGGTCGGCACGGGGTTCGACTGCGCGGGAATGTCGACGACGTGGGTCTCGGCGCCGTCCAGGTAGAACCGGGCCCGGACCGCCGGGAAATCGACGGACGCGCCTTCAGGAGTCGTGAGAAACACGCGCAGGAGCGCGGAGTCCCCGGCGACGAGCGGCACCGGGAATCGTGACGACTGCACGGCCTGCGTGAGGACGATCGACGCGTCCTGCCCGCACGCGGCGAGCCGGTATCGGTACAGCCGCTCGAGCCAGTCCCGGAAGGCGGGTGCGGCGGGCGCACAGAGCGTCGAGCCGCCCAGGTGGAGCTGGGACAGCCGCCGCATCGACGTCCACTCGACGGGCACGGGGCCGGACAGTCCTGCGTTGCCCGACAGGTTGAGGACGCGGAGCGCGGCCAGACGCCCGAACGCCGCGGGCACCGGCCCCTCGAGGTCGTTCCGCATGAGCAGCAGGGTCTCGATCCGGCCCAGGCCGCCGAGTTCGGACGGGACCGGTCCCGTCAGATGGTTGTCGCTCAGGTCCAGCCACCGCAGCGCGCCGAGTTTGCCCAGCGCGACCGGGATCGGCCCCTCGAATTCGTTGCCGGCGAGATCCAGCACGTCCAGATAGCCGAAGTCGCCGATCAGCGGCGGGATTTCACCCGCGAAGCGATTGTTGCGAAGATCCAGGTGCACAAGGATCGGCAGCCGGCCCAGTTCCGGTGGGACGGCCCCGGTAAGTTCGTTTCGCGACAGCACGAGCGACTGGAGCCGGTCGAGATCGCCGAGTTCCGGGGGCAACGGTCCCCGGAGCCCGTTGAAGTCGAGGCGGAGGTCCGTCACCCGCCCCTCCGCATCCACGCCCACGCCGTACCACGTGTCGAGCGGCCGCCCGGTCAGCCAGTTGTCGTCGTGCGTCCAGCCCTCGCCCCCCGTCGCCTCGTAGAGCGCCCGGAGCACGACGTGGTCCGCCGTCACGGGCACGGGCACGAGGACGGTGAAGTCCAGCCGGGCCTGCAGCGCACGGGGATCGCGGGCCCGGATCGTGACCCGCGCCTCGCCCGGCGCGACCCCGACGACGGCGACGGTGGCGCCCGAGAGTGAAGCCGACGCGACGCCGCGGTCGGAGGTCTCGACCGAGAACGTGAGCGCGTCCCCGTCCGGGTCCGTGAAATAGGCCGACGCGTCCAGCGTGAGCGTATCGCCCGCCGCCAGTTCCTGCGGCGGGATCGTGCTCGTCGGCGTCGGCCGCCGGTTGGGAGAAGCCGTGGGCGGCGCCGTGGCTTCGTCCCTGCACGCCGCGGCCGAGAGGACCACGAGCGCCATCAGGCCCGCCGATACGACCGGCGAGCCCCTTCCCCGTCGGCTCACGGCACGACGTGCGACGACCGCCGCCAACGGGCGCCCACGCCGGTCAGCTCGTGGCGCGGGGCGGGGTGCGCACGATGACGCCGGGGACGCCGGCCTCGCGCAGGCGGTTGTTGAACTCCGCGACGTCCGTGTCGATGATTTGCTGGAGCGTGGTCAGCCACCCGCCGAGTTCGGCCTCGATTTCGTCGGCGCGGACGGCCGCGACCGCGTTGGGCCGGTCGTAGGTGGACGCGATGTAGCCGTACAGGTTGGCGATCTCGTTGTCGAGCATGGGCGGGAAGTTGAGCATGTCCTGCCCCGAGCGGTTCCGCGTCTGGAAGAGTTCCTCCTCGACATCCGTGAGCTTCTCGCCCGCGGCGTCCGCCATCTCCGTGAAGTCGTCGCCGTAGCCGGCCTCTTCGACGGACGTCGCGATGTCGCTCATCTGCGACCGGATCGACCGCACCTCGCGCACGGCGTCGTGCGACTGCTGGAGGAGGCCGCGCACCCGGACCATCAGCTCGTGCTGCTGCCGCAGGTCGGCGACCGTGACCTGGTCGGCCACCCGCGGATCGATGTGGACCGCCAGCGGCTGCGTCTGCGTCGCCTCGCCCGCCGTCAGGCGCACCTCATAGCGCCCGGGCACGGCGGGCACCCGGCCCGTGAAGCCCCAGATCCGCGCGCCCTGAACGAGATCGGGCCCTTCTCCCTGGAGGTTCCACACCATCCGGTTCAGACCCGCGCTCGTCTGCAGCCGATCCGGCGACCACGTCGACGCGCGCCCGATCGCCGCCTTCGCCTCATCGTCCCACGAACCGGGGTTCGAGGAGTACACCCGCACGACCTCGCCGCCCCCATCCACGATCTCGACGTCGATCGTCTCCTCCATCCCCTCGCCGAGCGCGAAGTGAATCGTTGCCCCGTTGGGGAAGACGACCTGCGCGCGCACCGCATCGCGCGGCGGGTAGAGGTGGACGTCGGCCGCCAGCGAGGCCGGGGACATCGCCCGCAGCGGCGTCACGTCGTCGAGGATCCAGAACGAGCGGCCCTGCGTGCCGATGACGAGGTCGCCCTCGTGCACCTGCATGTCCGTGATCGGCGTGATCGGCAGGTTCTGCTGGAAGCGCTGCCAGCTGTCGCCGCCGTCGAAGCTCACGTAGAACCCGAACTCGGTGCCCGCGTAGAGGAGGCCCTCCCGCACCGGATCCTCGCGCACGACGCGCACGAAGTGGCCGGGCTCGATCCCGTCCGCCGAGAGGCGGGTCCAGCTCGCCCCGTAGTCGTCGGTGCGCCACATGTAGGGCGTGTCGTCCTGCATCCGGTAGCGGTAGACGGCGACGTGCGCCCGCCCCGGGCCGTGCGCCGAGAGGTCGATCCCGTTGACCGTCGAGAACTCGGGCAGGTCGCCCGGCGTCACGTTCTCCCAGCTCGCCCCGTCGTCGCGGGAGATGTGGATGAGGCCGTCGTCGGAGCCCGCCCACAGGACCCCCGCCTCGTGCGGCGATTCCTCGAAGGCGAAGATCGTCCCGTACATCTCCACTCCGGTGTTGTCCCACGTGATGCGTCCGCCCGCGTGCAACATCTTCGTCGTGTCGTTGCGCGTGAGGTCGGGGCTGATCGTCTCCCACGAGTATCCCGCGTCGGAGGTCCGGTTCACGTACTGCGAGGTGTGATAGATGACGTCGTGGTCGTGCGGGGAGATCCGGATGGGCGCGTTCCACTGGAAGCGGTGCTTCATCGTCTTCGGCGCCTGCCCCAGCTGGAGCTGCGGGTAGAGGAGCATCTGCCGCACGTCGCCCGTCTCGCGGTCCACCCGGTTGATGCTGCCGCCGTAGCAGCCCGCGTACGTCACGTTCGGGTTCCGCGGATCGATCGCGATGTGACCGCTCTCGCAGCCCCCGACCGCCGCCCAGTGCTGCGCCTGCTGCACCGCCGGCATGCCGCGGCTCGGCACCATGATCGTGGAGTTGTCCTGCTGCGAACCGTACACGCGGTAGGGGAACTGGTTGTCGACGAACACGCGGTACATCTCGGCGGTGGGCTGGTTGTAGTAGGTGGACCAGCTCTCCGCGCCGGTCGTCGTCACTTGGCCGCCGCCGTCGTTCGCCACGACCTGGAAGTCGGGGTTCTCGTAGTTGATCCAGAGGTCGTGCACGTCCCCGTGCGGGACGCCGTAGCTCTGCCACGTCACGCCCCCGTCGACCGACTTGTTGTAGCCCACGTTGAGGGCGTAGACCGTGTTCTCGTCCACCGGGTCCGCGTAGATGTGCGTGTAGTACCACGCCCGCTGCAGGAGTCCGCGGTCGCTGTTCACCCGCCGCCAGGTGTCGCCGCCGTCCTCGGAGCGGTAGACGCCGCCGCGGTCGTCGGACGCCTCGATGAGCACCCACACGCGGTCGGGGTTCGCCCGGGAGACGGTGACGGCGGACTTGCCGACGAGGCCGGTGGGGAGCCCGCCCTCGAGCCGGTCCCACGTGTCCCCGCCATCGGTCGACCGGAAGACGCCGGACTCCTCCGAGCCCGACGTCGCGGTCCAGGGCTTCCGCTCGGCCCGCCACGCCGAGGCGAAGACGATGCGCGGATTCGACGGGTTGATCGCGAGGTCCACGGCGCCCGTGGAGTCGGAGATCGCGAGGACGTGGTCCCACGTGTCGCCGCCGTCCGTCGTGCGGAACACGCCGCGCTCCGGGTTGGGGCCGAAGGGATCGCCGAGCGCCGCCACAAAAGCGATGTCGGCATCGTGCGGGTGGACCTGGATGTCGCCGATCTGGCCCGAGTTCGGGAGCCCGATGTGGGTCCACGAGTCGCCGCCGTTGGTGCTGCGGTAGAGGCCGATTCCCTTCGAGATGTTGCCGCGGATGCAGGACGATCCCGTGCCCACGTAGATGACGTTCGCGTCGCTGTCCGCCACGTCGATCGACCCGATGGCCCCCGTCCCGAAGTAGCCGTCGGAGATGTTGCGCCAGTTGAGGCCGGCGTCGTCCGTGCGCCACACGCCGCCGCCGGTCGCGCCCATGAAGTAGGTGAGCGGCTGCTCGGTGATCCCCGCCACGGCGGTGCTTCGCCCGCCCCGGGGCGGCCCGATGGACCGGAAGTTGAGGCCCGCGACGTCGGCGGAGTCGAACACCACCGCCTCCTGGGCGGCGAGCGCCGAGGGCGCGACGGCGAGGTCCGCCGCGACGAAGACGGCTGCGGCGAGGGTGAGCGTGGTCGGCGTGATGATGGCCAGCTTGCGCATGGGGCTCTCGCTCCTGTTACGGCGGCACGTAGTCCGGTTGCGGACGCGCGGCACCGACGGCCTGGCGCGGTCGGGTCGCACGGGAGCGCCAACCTAGATGGACAAAGCCCGCCGCGACAATCACGCCAGGCACCCGCGTCCGGCGAACGCGGCACGGGCATCGGCAGCCTCACGAGTCGGTAGGTACCGGAAAGCGCCCGCTATCCGGTGGGCCTCGACTGTGAGCTTCGCGTTGCCGACCCCGAGGCGTTGGAGGAGACCTGACACGCCCCGCCGTCAGAGTTGCTTCACTTCCTCCGTGATGCGGGCGAGGGCGTCGGAGGCGTCTCCGAAGAACATGCGGTTGTTCCGCAGGTAGAAGAGCGGGTTGTCGATGCCCGCGTAGCCCACCGAGAGCGAGCGCTTGATGACGATGCACGTCTTCGCGCGGTCCGTCTCGATGATCGGCATGCCGCCGATCGGGCTCTGGGGGTCGTCGCGGGCGAGCGGGTTCACGACGTCGTTCGCCCCCACGACCACGGCGACGTCGATGTTCTCCATGTCCGGGTTCACGTCCTCGGGCTCGCAGAGCTGCTCGTAGGGCACGTTCGCCTCGGCGAGGAGGACGTTCATGTGGCCGGGCATCCGACCCGCCACCGGGTGCACGCAGTAGCGCACCGAGACGCCGCGCTCGGTCAGCAGGTCGGCGAGTTCACGCACCCGGTGCTGCGCCTGCGCCACCGCGAGCCCGTAGCCCGGGACGAAGATGACCTGCGAGGCGTAGCCCAGGACCATGGCGGAGTCCTCGGCCTCGATCGGCGTCGCCACCCGGTCGCCGTCCGCCGCGCGCCCCGCCGTCGCCGCCCCCGTGCCGAAGGCGCTGAACAGGACGTTCGCGAGCGAGCGGTTCATCGCGCGGCACATGATGCCCGTGAGGATGAGTCCCGAGGCGCCGACCAGCGCGCCCGAGATGATGAGCGCGTTGTTCTCCAGCACGAACCCGGCCGACGCCGCCGCGAGCCCGGAATAGGAGTTGAGCAGCGCCACCACGACCGGCATGTCCGCGCCCCCGATGGGGATCACGAACAGGACGCCGAGGATGAGCGCGGCCGCGATGAGACACCAGTAGAAGACGAGGTTGGATTCGAAGCCGACCAGGTAGACCGCCAGGACCACGGCGAAGCCAAGGAGGAGGCCGGCGGAGAACTTCACGAGCGGGTTCGAGATGGCGTTGCCGGTCACGAACCCCTGCAGCTTCCCGAACGCGATCATGCTGCCCGAGAAGGTGACGGCGCCGATCAGCGTCCCGGCCATGATCGACACCCCGGAGTCGATGGCGAGCGTCTCCGCACCCGCGCCCCCCGCGACCCGCAGGTACTCCCCGACCGCGACGAGCCCGGACGCGGCCCCGCCGAACCCGTTGAACACCGCCACCATCTCCGGCATGGCGGTCATCTTCACCGTCCGGGCCATGATGGCGCCGATCAGCCCTCCGATGGCGACGCCGGCGATGATCCAGGTGTATTCCAGACCGCTCTCGAGCAGCGTCGCGATCACCGCGAGCAGCATGCCGATGGCGGCGAGCCGGTTGCCGCCCGCCGCCGTGTCCGGATGGCTGAGCCGCTTGATCCCGAGGATGAAGAGGACGGCGGACGCCAGGTAGGCGAGCGGGATAATCGCGGAGAATCCTGACATTTCCATCGCTCAGCTCGCGTCCTTGCTCTTGAACATCTGGAGCATGCGGTCGGTGACGAGAAAACCGCCCACGACGTTGATCGTGGCGAGGATCAGCGCGGCGAGCCCGATCCACCGCATGAGAACCGCGTCTCCGGCGCGTCCGATCACGAGCAGCGCGCCCACGATCGAGATCCCGGAGATCGCGTTGGATCCCGACATGAGGGGGGTGTGCAGCGTGGGCGGCACCTTCGTGATGAGTTCGAAGCCCACGAACATCGCGAGCACGAACACATACAGTCCGATCAGGAGCGTTCCTTCCATCGGCCAGGCCTCGTCGTTGGGTTGCGCCCGGGAGCGACGGCTCCGGGCTCCGTCATCATGCGTGCGTCACGCGCCGAACCGGACCTCGCCCGCGTGCGTCACGCAGCAGGGCCCGATCACGTCGTCCGCCAGGTCCACGGACACGCCCTCCTCCCCGATCATCGGCTTCACGAGCGCGGAGAGGTTGCGTCCGAGCAACTGGCTGGCGTGGTAGGGAAGCGACCCCGGCACGTTGAGCGGAGCGTGGATCGTGACGCCGCGCTCCACCACCGTCTCGCCCGGCGTCGACAGGGCGCAGTTGCCTCCCGCCTCGCCCGCCAGGTCGACGATCACCGAGCCATCCTTCATCCGGTCCATCGTCTCCTCGGTGATGAGTACAGGGGCGGGTCGGCCGGGTACGAGCGCCGTCGTGATGACGACGTCCGCCCGCGCCACGTGCTGCGCGAGCAACTCCCGCTGCCGCGCCTGCTCCGCCTCCTCCAGTTCTTTCGCGTAGCCGCCCTCCGTCTCGGCGTCCTCCGCCGCGCCCTCGGCGCCCTCCTGGAGGTCCACGAACTTCGCCCCGAGGCTCTCCACCTCCTCGCGCACGGCGGCGCGGATGTCGTAGCCCCAGGTGTCCGCCCCGAGCCGGCGCGCCGTCGCGATCGCCTGCAGCCCCGCGACCCCGGCCCCGAGCACGAGCACGCGCGCCGGGGAGAGCGTCCCGGCCGCCGTCATGAGGAGGGGGAAGATCCGTCCGAGCGAGTTCGCGCCGAGGAGGACGGCCTTGTAGCCCGCCAGGTTGCTCTGCGACGAGAGGGCGTCCATCGACTGCGCGCGCGTGATTCGCGGCACCAGTTCCAGCGCCAGCGCCGTGATCCCGCCGTCGGCGAGGCGCTCGATCAGCGCCGCGTTCTCGTGCGGTTGGAGGAGACACGCGAGGATCGAACCCTCCCGGAGTCCGTCCGCCTCGGTCTCCGAGGGCGGAGCGACCTTGAACACGATGTCGGCCTCGCCCAGGAGCCGGCCGGCGTCGGGGACGATTTCCACCCCCGCGTCCTCGTAGTCCGCGTCGGGGAAGCCGGCCGCCCGTCCCGCGCCCGCCTCGACGGCGATCGAAATGTCATCCGAGAGCAGGCGCCTGGCCCCGTCCGGCGTGAGGGCGACCCGCGACTCCCCGGCGGCGGTCTCCCGCGGGACACAGATTCGAACGCTCAAGGGCGACTCCCATCATCCACGGTGTTGATCCACGGTCCGGCTGCGTATGCGGCGGCGCCGCGAATCTTGACCGCACGACCGCCGCGCGCAACGCACCGCGGGCTCTCGATTGCGCGGCGGCGCCGGTGAGTGCCTATTCCCCGAAAGTTCCAGCCCCGGGAGGACCGCATGTTTCGCCGTTCGTTCACCGCCTTCGCCGTAACGGCCGCCGCGCTGTCGGCTGCCGCGCTGTCGGCCGTCGCATCGGACCTGGCCGCCCAGGACGCGGTCGCGCTCGCCATCGCGCCCATCCCCACCGAGACGGAGCAGGCGACCGCGAAGGTCATCCAGAAGCAGGGGGACGAGTGGGTGACGCTGCGCGAGGGCGCCGGGCCGTTCATCTGCATCGCGGATGACCCGGCCGCCGACGGGTTCCACTCCGCCTGCTACCATACGTCGCTCGAGCCCTACATGGCGCGCGGCCGCGAACTCACCTCGCAGGGGACCGTCGGCCGGCCCAACGTCGAGCAGCGGATGGCCGAGATCGAGGCGGGCACGCTGGAGATGCCGAGCTACGCCTTCCTGCACGCGATCTACGCGGCCGAGGGCTGGTCCGGGGACATGGACGCGGTGCAGCGCCACCAGTCGGTCATCTACACGCCCTTCGCGACGGCCGAGGACCTGGGACTTCCCACGAGGGCGACCCGGGGCGCATGGCTGATGGCGGCGGGCACGGCGAACGCCCACGTCATGATCACGCCCTAGCGACACGACACCAGACGATCCCGGAGCGTCGGACGAACCGTGGCTGAAATCACCCGACACCAGTTGAGCGCGCTCCTCCTCAGCGCCCTCCGCGACCGGGGACTGGGCGCGCGGGATCTCTTCGAGGGCCGCCAGGAACCGCTCTCCTGGTTCTTCCGCGTCATCGCCTACGACCAGTCCGAACTCGACATCCTCGAGTCCGGCGCGCTGGACGCCCTCCACGCGCCCTCGGCGATGGTCGAACTCGTCATCGACGAAATGGCGCTCGGACTCGCCAACATCGGCACCGAGGGGCTCGGTACCTACCTGGCCACGCCCGCGTCGGACGTCCCGGGCCACGACGCGCTGGAACTCGATGGCGAGGTGATGCTCGGGTACGTCCACATCGACGTCGCGCCGCCCGCCCTCTGGCTCGACGAGCGGGAGTCGAACCCCTCGCGCAACGACGCGCTCGCGACCCGGCTCTCCAAGGTGGCGCAGGAGGTCGGGGCGGTCTCGGACACGGTCGAAGTGCACATCGAGGGCGCCCTCGATCCGAACGGCGGCTGGACGGATCCGACGGAGAACGTCCGCCCGGCCGGCGTGGCGGTCCACTTCACCTTCGACATCCCGCTCGTCGGCACGGGGAAGCGGGAACTGGCAAAGGTCTTCGCGCGGGCGGCGGAAGGGGCCCGCGACGCGGTGGAGGGGATGCGGTCTGTCTTCCGCGGAGACGGCGAATAGCCGCCCGCGGCAAAACCCGCTCCCGCCTCCTTCCCGCCGCAGCCTGCGCCGCCGGCCTCTTCGCCGGCTGCGATGCCTCCGCCCCGCCGGTCTCGATCGACTGGGTCGAGGAGGGTGACGGAACCCGCGCGCGTCTCCTGTCGTTCCGGGGGGAGGCCGAGGGCGGCTTCACGTCGCTGGCGCCGCGGAGCACGGGCATCCAGGCGGTCCCCGCCGTCTCGCGGGAGGCCCGGCTCGCGAACCGCACGCTCATTCACGGCGTCGGCGCGGCGCTCGGGGACGTGGACGGGGACGGCTGGGTCGACCTCTACCTCTGCATGCTGGACCGGCCGAACGTCCTCTACCGCAACCTGGGAGGGTGGCGCTTCGAGGACGTGACGGAGCGCTCCGGCGCCGGACTCGGGGACCGGCTGTCTCGGGGCGCCGTCCTCGCCGATGCGGAGGGCGACGGCGACCTGGATCTCTTCGTGGCAGTGCACGGGGGGACGAACGCGCTCCTCCTGAACGACGGGAGCGGAGTCTTCGAGGAGGTCGATGCGGGGTTCGAGGGAGAATGGGGGAGCAGCACGCTCGCGCTCGCGGACACCGACGGGGACGGGGACCTCGACGCGTACTTCGCCAACTACAAGACGGTCCAGGCGGACGACCTCTTCAGCCCCGCGGAGCGGAGTCCGCGCGAGATGGCCGATCGGGTGGGGGACGAGCTGATCGTGAGGCCGCCGTACGACCGCCACTACCGGATGCGGTTGGACGGCGAGTTGGTGCTGCGGTTCGAACTCGCGGATCCGGACGAGTTCTACCTCAACGATGGGTCGGGCCGCTTCGAGCCCGTCGACCCCGGAGGTGGCGCGTTTCGGAGCGAGGACGGCGAACCGGTCGCCGATGTGCCGAGGGCGTGGGGACTGGTCGCGCGCTTCTTCGACGCGGACGACGACGGGGACGCCGACCTCTTCGTCGCCAACGACCTGGGAAGCCGGGACGAGTTCTGGCTCAACGAGGGCGGCGTCTTCACCGCCGCGTCGGAGTTCGCGTTCCGCACCGAGAGCGCCTCCTCGATGGGGGTCGACTTCTCGGACATCGACGGAGATGGCTACACCGATTTCGTGACGACGGAGATGCTCTCGCCCGATCCGGTGCGGAGACGGGAGCAGGTCGCCCTCGGCGCGGCCGGGTGGACGCCCCCCGGCGGACACGGAACGCGGGCGTCGGCGGACCGGAACACGCTGCAACTCAACCGCGGCGACGGGACCTGGGCCGAAACGGCGCGCGCGGCGGGGCTCGACGCCTCGGAATGGACGTGGGGCGCGATGTTCTTGGACGTGGAACTCGACGGCTACGAGGACCTCCTGATCACGAACGGACACGGCTGGGACCCGCTCGACGGGGACACGCAGGAGGCGTTGCGGACCGGCCGCATCCAGGTGGACTGGCGCGAGGAACTCGGGGTGTTTCCGCCGCTCCGGCTGCGGAACCTCGCGTTCCGCAATCTCGGCGACGGCGCCTTCGTCGACATGACCCGGAGTTGGGGATACGGGACGGAGCCGGACGTGAGCCACGGGATCGCGGCGGCGGACTTCGACCGCGACGGCGACCGGGACGTCGTGATCACGCGGCTGGACGAACCGCCCCTCATCCTGCGCAACGACGCCGGGCGGGCGCGGGTCGCCCTGCGCGTGCTCGGGGAAGGGGGGAACACGCAGGCGATCGGGGCGCGCGTGACGCTGGCCGGGCCGCCGGGCGCCGTCTCCGGCGCGGCCTCGGACACGGTCCCTCTCCAGACGCGGCAGGTGACCTCCGGCGGCATGTACCTCTCCGGCTCGGACCCGGGGCTCGTGTTCGCGATGGGCGACCGCGAGGCGGCCGAAGCGACGATCGTCTGGCCCTCGGGGCGGAGCCGGACGGTCCGGGTGCTCGCGAACCACGCCTACGAGGTGGGGCCGCCCCCGGATGGCGGGGCGGGGGAGGGTGGCCCCGAGGGCGCGGCCGGCCCGGAGGGTGTGGCCCGGGCGGGCGCCGAAGCCGGGCCGGGTGGCGCTGTCGGCGCGGGGAGCGGTGCGGCGCTCTTCGCGGAGGCGGAGCCCGTCGGGCGGCACGGCGAATCGGCCTTCGACGAGCTGGCCCGGCAGCCGCTCGTGCCGCTCGAGCTGTCCCGCGGCGGCCCGGGCGTGGCGTGGGTGGATGCGGATGCGGACGGCGACCCGGACCTGCTCGTCGGGGCGGGGGCGGGAGGCCGCGCCCAGCTCGCCGTCAACGAAGCCGGGCGGCTGGCGGACCCCGTGCCCATCGGCGCCCCCGCCGTCGGCGACCACACGTCCATCATCGCGCTCCCCACAGCCGGCCGCCCGGTCATCATCGCGGGCGTCAGCGCCTGGGAAGCCCGCTCGCCGGCCGACCTCGACGCGATTCCACCCCTCGCCCGCCTCGATCCGGACCCCGCGCCGGCCGTCCCGCCGACCCGCCACGCGACGGGCCCCCTGGCGGCCGCCGACGTCGACGGAGACGGCGACCTCGACCTCTTCGCCGGCGCCCGCGCCACCCCCGGCGCCTACCCCCTGCCCGCCGACTCGAGACTGCTCCTGGCCGAGGGCGGCGACTGGGTCGTTGACGCCGAGGCCGCCGAGGTCCTGCGGCAGATCGGCCTCGTCTCCGGGGCCGTGTTCTCCGACGTGGACGGAGACGGCGATCCCGACCTCCTCCTCGCCCTGGAGTGGGGACCCGTGCGGCTGCTGGAGAACGACGGGGGACGCTTCACCGACGCGACGGCGGCCTGGGGTCTGGACACGCACACCGGCCGCTGGAACGGCGTCGCGACGGGAGACTTCAACGCGGATGGCCTCCCGGACCTCGCGGTGACGGCGTGGGGTACGAACACCGGCCGCTTCGCGAGCCCCGAGCGACCCGTCGGCGCGGTCGCGTCCGACTTCGACGGGAACGGGCTCGTCGACCTCGTCGAGTTCGAGACCGGGGCGGACGGCGTCCGGTGGCCCGTGCGCGACTACCTCACGCTCGGAAGGACGCTCCCCTTCCTGCGGCGGGAGGCCCCGACGTTCGAGGCCTTCGCGGGAAGCTCCGTCGAAGACCTCCTCGGAACGGGACGCACGGGACTCTACCGGACGAGCGCCGTCACGCTGCTGCACACGGCGTTTCTCAACCTCGGCGGGCGGTTCGAGCCGCGCCCGCTGCCTGCGGCCGCCCAACTCGCCCCCGCCTTCGGGGTGGCCGTGGCGGACTTCGACCGGGACGGCCGCGAAGACCTCTTCCTGGCGCAGAACTACTTCGCGACCCCGCAGGGTCTCGGGCGCCACGACGCGGGTCGCGGAGCCGTGCTGCTCGGGGACGGGACGGGCGGATTCGAGATCCTCGACGCTCGGCAGAGCGGGGTCGAGGTGTACGGGGACGCCCGCGCGGCCGCCGTGGCCGACTTCGACGCCGATGGGCGCTGGGACCTGGCCGTCGGGCAGAACGGTGCCGAGACCCTCATCTTGCGGGGGCGGGGCGGAGCGCCCGGGCTGCGCGTTCGGCTGTCCGCGGGCGGGGCGCCTTCCGGCGCGGGTGGTGCGCGGTTGCGCCCGAGGTACGCCGACGGAAGCGAGGGTCCCGCGCGGGAGATCCAGTTCGGGAGCGGGTATTGGTCCTTCAACGGGTTCGTACAGGTGCTGGGGCGCGCGGCGGACATCCGCGCCCTGACGGTTCGCTGGGCGGATGGGCTCGAGGAGACGTTCCCGGTGGAGGCCGGGGCGCCGGAGGCCGGGGCCGGAGCGCGGGAGGTCACGCTGAGACGGGGCGAAGGCTCATGAGCCCCGGCGATGCGGCGGCCCGGACGCGGGGCCGGCACACCACGGCGGCGGGGCCGCTCACCGCCGCGCTGCTCGCTTTCGCGCTGCCCATCGGCTGCGGAGATCCGTCCGCCGAACCCCCGGGCCGCGGCGGCCCCTCGGACGGGACGATCGAGATGTCGGCCCGCCTGCTCGCGTTGGCCGACTCGGCGGACCCCCTGCTCGACGAGCAACTCAACACCGCGCGCCTCCGCTACCTCACGAACCTGCCGCCGTCGCCGGACGGCGCGGAGATGCTCGTGCGCGTCGCGAACGCCGCGCGCGAACTCCTGAACGCGGGGCACACCCAGCCCGCGCTCGAACAGCTCATCTTCGTCGACCGGACGCTGGAAGGGACCCCGGCCGAGCCCTTCCCCGGCTTCCGCCGCTCGATCGAGGAACTCATCGGGATCGCCTTCCTGCGTCTCGGCGCCGAGGTCGCATGCCCCGCCGCGGGGTCCGCCGCGGGCACCGTCGAGCCGGCCCTGGAGCGCTCCCCGTGCTGGCCCGCCGTGCCCCCGGCCGCCTCCGCCCCCGCCCCCGTCTCCGATTCCGCCCGCGTGGCCCTCAACGCGGCGATCGGCTGGCACCGGTCGCTCCTGCAGTTGCGGCCCGACGACCTGCGCGCGCGCTGGGCCCTGAACCTCGCCGCCATGACGGTCGGCACTTGGCCCGACAGCGTCCCGCCCGAGTACCGGATCGAGGCGGCGGCCGTGGGCGGAGCCGGGGAGCTCCCCCGCTTCGAGGAGGTGGCCACGCGCGCGGGCCTGGACGCGGTCTCCCTCTCCGGCGGCGCCATCGTCGATGACCTCAACGGAGACGGCCTGCCGGACGTGATGACGTCCTCCCGGGGCCTGCTGCACCCACTCCGCTACTTCGAGAGCGATGGCGCGGGCCGCTTCGTCGACCGGACGGTCGAGGCGGGCCTCGAGGGCCTCCTGGGCGGGCTCAACCTCGTCCACGCGGACTACGACAACGACGGCGACGCCGATGTCTTCGTCCTCCGCGGCGGCTGGCTCGTCCAGCCGCTCCCCAACTCCCTCCTGCGCAACGACGGCGGCGTCTTCGCCGACGTGACGCGGGAGGCCGGACTCTACTCCGAGCACCCCACCCAGACCGGCGCATGGGCCGACTTCGACGGCGACGGCTGGCTCGATCTCTTCATCGGAAACGAGTCGAGGGACAGCCTGTCTCACCGCAGCGAACTGTACCGGAACCGCGGCGACGGCACGTTCGAGGAGGTCGCCGCGGCCGTTGGCATCGACGTGACCGACTTCGTGAAGGGCGTCACCTGGGGGGACTACGATAACGACGGCCGCCCGGACCTGTACCTGTCGGTCCTCCACGCTTCCAACCGCCTGTACCGGAACCTGGGTCCGGCGGAAGATGGAGGCTGGGCCTTCGAGGATGTGACCGCGGTGGCCGGCGTCGGGGAACCGCAGGCCAGCTTCCCGACCTGGTTCTGGGACTTCGACAACGACGGCTGGCTCGACGTCTACGTCGCGGGCTACGCCGCGCAGACAGCCGACCTCGTACGCGAAATGACCGGCGAACCGCACTCCGCTGCCCTCCCGCGCCTGTACCGGAACCTGGGGGACGGCGCCTTCGCCGATGTCACGGCCGCCCAGGGCCTCGACCGGATCATGTACGCGATGGGGTCGAACTACGGCGATGTCGACGGCGACGGCTGGCTCGACTTCCTCGTCGGGACGGGCGACCCCGACCTCCGGCAGCTGATGCCGAACCGGATGTTCCGCAACCTCGGCGACCGCTTCGAGGAGGTCACCGGCGCGGGCGGGTTCGGGAGCCTGCACAAGGGACACGCAGTCTCCTTCGTGGACATCGACAACGACGGGGACACCGACGTCCACATCCAGCTCGGCGGCGCCATGGAGGGGGACCTTTCGCCGAACGCGCTCTACGAGAACCCCGGGTTCGACCACCGCTGGGTCGCGCTCACGCTGGTGGGCGAACGGGCGAACCGGTCCGGAATCGGCGCCCGCATCGCGGTGACGGTCGAGGGGCCGGAGGGGACGAGACGCATCCACCGCCGCGCCGGCACGGGCGGGAGCTTCGGCTCCAACCCGCTCCGCCAGGAGATCGGCCTCGGCCGGGCGACGCGGATCGAGTCCGTCGAGATCCGCTGGCCGGGCTCGGGCACGGTCGACCGGCTCACCGGCCTCGCGCTCGACCGCGCCTATCGCATCCGGGAGGGCACCGGGATCGCCGAGCCGCTGGAGAGGCCCCGGATCCGCCTCGGCGGCGGCTGAGAGCCCGGTCTAGAGGTCGCGGGGCGCCGCGCCCAAGCCCTCCAGGGACAGGACCCGCCGCACCAGGTCCACCTGCCGCGAGATGCCCTGCTTGCGGTAAAGCTGCTTCAGATGCCACCGAACGGTCGCTTCCGTGCGACCGATCATCTGCGCGAAGTCCTTCACCGTCCTTCCGGCCGCAAGCGCCACCGCCAGCTCGCTCTCCGTCCTCGTGAGGTCCAGGGCCTTGGCCACATGAACCGCGTCGAGCCGGGCCCGACTGGTGGGATCCACGAGGAGCACGACCGCGCCGAGCCTGCGCGTTCTGAAGTGCGGGTAGTCATCGCCCACCGGAGTGACGTGCAGCGCCAGCCGTCGCGGGCGAGAAGAGAGCTGAGTGATCGCCATCGAGCCGCCGGAGCTCCGCACTCCCCAGCGCCGCAGGGCGAGCGCCAGCAGGCGAGACAGTTCGGCGTTCTCCTCCGGCATCCGGGCATGCAGGAAGCCCTCCAGGTCCATCAGGCCATCGCGCCGCCGCAAGGTGTCCAGCGCCCGGTCGTTCGTCGCCATGATCCGGCCGCGTCGGTCGAGATGGATGATCCCGGCACGCGGGTTGGCGAGCCAATCCGTTGCGGACCTGCCCCCCACCTCGGCTTCGACCAGCGCGTGGCGCACGATCGCGAGCTGCAGAAGGTGCGGCTGGAGTTGCTCGATCAGCCGGATCTGATCGGAACTCCAGCCTCCCCGCTCCGTGGAATCGCACAGCTCCCATACGAGGCCCACGCCATTCGGGCCGTCCAGCCGCACGCAGAGGCCGTCCTGCGCCTGTGCGGCGACCAGCGCTTCGTTCCAGGTGGGCGACGTCTTCTTCTCGGCGTCCGTGTACAGACCCCCCGTGGACACGAGGTGCCCGTGCTCCAGTTGGGCGACGCGCGGGACACGTTCGTCTCGGGCCCAGTAATCCGTGAAGTACCTGTGCTCCCAGTCCTTGCGCCGTTGTCCCAGGAGGAAGACCTGGTTCAGGAAGACCGCCACATCGGCCCCCTGTGTGTCATAGAGCGTCAGGGCGCTGCCGCTCATGCGACCGACTTCGCCGATTTGGCGAATCACCTCGCCCCACCGCGCTTCGTCGAACGTGGCGTCGTTCAACAACCCCACGATCCGATCGTATGGATCCCCTCGGGATGTCATCTGCGTATGTGCCGCCCTCGTAACCCGGTCGCTGGTATCGTGCGTCACCACCGACGATGGTTACGGGCACGGCGCCCGCGTGACTACTCCCCAATTTTGGGGGTATGCCCCCCTATTTTAGGGGGTGAGAGGCAAAGCCTATCTGCCTGCAAACGAACTTTTTACGGGCTGTCAGAGGATCACGGGCGGGTCCCGCCAAAGCCCTCCAGGGACAGGACTCGCCGCACCAGGTCCACCTGCCGCGAGATGCCCTGCTTGCGGTAGATCTGCTTCACGTGCCACCGAACGGTCGCTTCCGTGCGCCCGATTCTGCGCGCGATGTCCTGCACCGTCCGTCCGGCGGCCAGCTCGACGGCCAGTTCGCTCTCCATCGACGTCAGGTCCAGAGCGGCCGCGACGTGGACCGGATCGATCAGGGAGCGGCCGGCGGGATCCACGACGAGGACCATCGCGCCGAGTCTGCGCGTTCTGAAGTGCGGATAGTCATCGCCCAGGGGCGTGAAGTGCAGGGCCAACCTTTTTGGGGGAGAGGAGGACGGCGACGTGACCGTCATCGAGCCGGCGGAGCCCTGCACTCCCCAGGGCGGCAGGGCGAGTCCCAGCAGGCGAGACAGTTCGGCGTGTTCGTCCGGCAAGCGTGTACGCAGGAACCCGTCCCGGTCCATCAGGGCATCGCCCTCCCGCAGGATTTCCAGCGCCCGGTCGTTCGCCCTCATGATCCGGCCGCGCCGGTCGAGATGGATGACGCCGAAACGCGGGGTGGCGAGCAGTTCCATCATGGTTGTGCCCGTGAGGTTCGCTTCGGAGAGTGCGTGGCTCACGAGCGCAAACTGGCGAATGTGCGGCTGGAGTCGCTGGATCAGGCGGATCTGATCGGAGCGCCAGCCTCCCCGCTCAACGGGATCGCCGACGATCCATATGACGGCATTCAGGCCCTTCGTGCCCTTCAGCCGCATGTTGAGGCCCTGCTGCATCCTGGCTTCGAGCAGCATCTCGTTGTAGGCGGGCGACGTCTTCTTCTCCGCGGCCGCGTACAGATCGCCCGTGGGCACCAGGCGCCCGTACGCCTGCCGAGCGATGCGCGGGATCCGTTCGTCTTCGGGCCAGTAGTCCTCGAAATACCTGCGCTCCCAGTCCTTGCGGCGCTGGCCGTGAAGGGAGATCCGAATGAGGTATGCCGTCCCGTCGGCCTGAGACGTCCCGCTGAACAGCCCCAGGCCGCTGCTGCTCGCACCGCTGATTTCAGCGATCAGGCGATCCGTCTCGGGCCACCGCGCTTCGTCGAGAGTGGTCGCATGCAACGACGCAAGGATGCGGTCGAACGAACCGTCTGGAGATTTGTTTGCGCGCACCGTCGCCCTCGCCCGCTCCGCATGCACATACAGATCGCTCTACTACGCATACATGTTACGCCTTCGGCCGCGTGCAGGGACCCCCCAATTTTGGGGGCTTGCACCTGGTTTTGGGGGGAGATTGTGAGCGGATCCACGGCCCCCGGGCGTAATACGGCACCATCGCGGCGGCGGCGGCGGAGGTTTTCGGGCCCGGAAGAACTGCCGCCGCCGGGTTGGGCGGCGAGCGTGAAGCGGGGCCGGCGGCGGAGTGGCGAAGACGCCTACTGCGGTTGGGTCTCGCCGCCCTTGAGGACGAGCAGGGTGTCGATCGCGGAGGAGAAGGTGCCGAAGTCGGCGGCGCCTCGAAGCGCCACGCTGTCGCCGAGGATGAAGTAGGGCGTGCTCGAGATCCCGGCCTGCGTGACGCTGGTGTAGTCGCGCAGCACGAGCGGGGCGAGCGTGCTGTTCCGCACGCAGGAGCCGAACGACTCGGGGTCGATGTCGATCTCCTCCGCGTACCCGACGAACAGTTCGTAGGGATCCGCGGCGCCGCTCCACTCGTCCTGGCGCTCGAACAGGATGTCGTGCATGGGCCAGAACTTGCCCGTGGCCCCCGCGCAGTACGCCGCTTCCGTCGACACGAAGGCCTCCGCATGCCCGGGGTTCGCGTAGGCGATCCACAGGTAGCTGACCTTGCCCTGGGAAATGTAGGCGCTGTCGATCTTCGTCAGCGTCTGCTCGTGGAACTGCCGGCAGTAGGGGCACTGGAAGTCGGAGATCTCCACCACGCGGACGGGCGCCCCCTCCTCCCCCTTGATGCGGCTGCGGTCCGCGCGTTCGCGGGCCACCTGGGCGTCGGGCGGGACGATGGAGCGTTCCTGCGTGCTCCCGGCCTCGGCCTCGGCCGCGCAGCCAGCGACCACGAGGACGATGCCGGAGAGCAGGCCGGCAACGGCTGCGAAAGGTCCGAAGCTGGGTCCGAAACGGAATCTGGCGTTCAACCCGGTTCTCCCGGTGAGAGGTCGGCGGCGGCCCGGTGGAGCGCCTCGAGCGCGTCGTCGAGGTGGCGTTCCTCCGTGTGAACGCTCCCGACGGACAACCGTACAGTATAACGCCCGTCGAGTTCGGTGTGCGAGAGAAACGAGCGTCCACCTGCATTAACCCGGGCGAGGATGTCGCGGTTCCACCGCTCCTCGCCCGCCGGGTCGCCCTCCCGCGCGGCCCGGAAACAAACGGTGCTGAAGGAGACCGGCGCGGCGAGTTCGAACACGCCCCCCTCGGCGAGCCGCGCCGCCGCCGCTTCGGCCATCGCGATGTGTCGCCGCATCGTCTCGGCCAGCCCGTCCGTCCCCACGCACCGGAACAGCACCCACAGCTTGAGCCCGCGGAAGCGGCGGCCGAGCGCGAGGCCGATGTCCATGAGGTTCGTCTCGTCGTCCTCCGATTCCAGGTAGGTCGGCGTCAGCGCGAGCGAAGCCCGGAAGGGATCCGCGTCGCGGTACAGGAGGACGGAACAGTCGAGCGAGGTCCCCAGCCACTTGTGGGGGTTGAGGACGATGGAGTCCGCCGCCTCCCAGCCGCGGAACAGGGCCCGCTGCTCGGCGACCATGGCCGCTGGCCCCGCGTACGCGGCATCCACGTGGAGCCAGACGCCGTGCCGGCGGGCGATGGCCGCCACCTCCGCGACGGGGTCGACGCTCGCCGTCGAGGTCGTGCCGATCGTCGCGCACACCATGGCGGGACGAATCCCGCCTTCGATGTCCTCTCCGATGGCGGCCTTCAGTGCGTCCGGGCGCATGCGGAAGGCGTCGTCGGTCTCGATGCGGCGGACGGAGCCTCGGCCGAGTCCGGCGGCGATGGCGGATTTCTCCACCGAGGAGTGGGATTGTTCGGACGTGTAGACGGCGAGGGCCGGACCGCCGGGGAGTCCGTCGTCCCGAACCCCGTCCCCGGCGCGCTCGCGCGCGGCCAGAAGCGCCGTGAAGGTGGCGGTCGACGCCGTGTCGAAGATCAATCCCGTGAAGGTGTCGGGGAGGCCGACGGCCTGCCGCAGCCAGTCCACCGCGGTCCGCTCGACCTCGGTCGCGGCGGGGGAGGTTCGCCACAACATTGCGTTCACACCGACGGCGGCGACGAGGAGTTCCGCCACGATGCTCGGTGCCCGCGTGGAGCTCGAGAAATAGGCGAGGAAACCCGGATGATTCCAGTGGGTGAGACCGGAGGCGATGTGCTCGTCGAAGTCGGCCAGGATGCGCTCGAAGGGTTCGGGGGAGCACGGCGGCGCCTTGGCGAGCGCGCGGCGCACGTCGCCCGGCGCGACGTCAGGGAGGACCGGCCGTTCCTCGATCCGCTTCCGGTAGTCGACGGTCCAGTCCGCCGCGCGCCCGAGCGCCGCGCGCAGCGCCTCGCCGCTCCAGTCCCCGGCTGTCGCATCGGCGGCAGCCTCCGCGTCGGCGGTGGTCTCGGGGTTCGCTCGATCGATGTGGTCCGGCATGCAAACTCCTGACTCCCGGGAGTCGTTGTGGCTTCTGTTGGCGGATCTCCGCGGCGCGATCGAGGAGGAGATCGAGGCGGTCGCGGCCGACCTCGCCCGCCGCCGTCTGGACCGGCCGATTCCGGCGCTCTCCGGACGCCTGCGGGGAGAGGTGGGGACCGGGTACCGCTACGCCTTCCAGATCGCGGGGGGAACATACGACATTCGCGCCGACGACCGCGTGCGCATCCACACCGGCGGGCGGGACGCGCTCGGCGTCGTCCACCGTTTCGACCGCACGCTCGGGCTTCTGCAGGTCGTGAGCCCGGAGTGGCTTGGCGAACGCCTCGACGGCGCCGAACTGGAGTTCGATCCCACGTGGCTCCTGCAGGAACTCTCCACGCGCCTGGCCGAGGTCGGTCAGGACCCGGAGGACTACTTCCCGGACACGGTGCTCGGGGTCTTCGGCCGGCTGCCCCCGCGCCTCGGCCGGGAATCGCCGCGCCTGGACTCGTCGGGTGACCTGAACGCGCCGCAGCGGGACGCCCTGGAACGGGTGCTGGGAAGCAGCGCCCAACTCGTCTGGGGTCCGCCGGGGACCGGCAAGTCCCGCCTCGTGGCGCGCGCCGCGCTCGAACTCGCGCTCCGCGGCCGGGTGCTCGTGGCGGCGACGACGAACGGGGCCGTGGACGAGATCGCGCGCCGCCTCGCCTCCATCGCCGACCCGGCCATGCTCGCACGCGACCGCATCATCCGCGTAGGGTTCGACCTCGGCGCCTCGCCGGACTCGCGCATCGACCTCGGCGCGGCGCTGGCGCGGCGGATCGAGGGCGGCGCCGGCGGCGTGGACCGCACGCTCGTGGAGCAAGAGGGGCGGCTTGGGGCCCGTCCGGCGGCCGGGGCGCGCGACGGGGCCCCCGCCCTCAACCCCTACGCCCGCGCCGGACGCCTGCTCGCGCTCGCGCGCTCGCGCAGCGATGCGGAGTCCGCCCGCGACCTGGGCCGCGTCATGCTCGAGATCGCCCGCCAGGCGGAACGCGTGCTGGAAGAGGCGGACATCGTCCTCACCACCTTCGCCCGGCTCTCGATCCGGGAGGAACTCCGCGAATTGCGGTTCGAATCCCTGCTCATCGACGAGGCGAGCACGGCGCCGCTCCCCTATGTGGCGTTCGCCGCCTCGAGGGTCGCGGGCCCCGCGATCGCCGTCGGCGACTTCCAGCAGCTGCCCCCGGTCGTGTCGAGCGCGGCCCCCGCGGCCATGCGCTGGCTGCGGACGGATCTGTTCCGGGAAGCGGGCGTCGTGGGCGGGGCGGGGGCCGGCGACCCTGCGGAGGCCGCCGGCGGGCCGGGCGCCGTCAGCGCGCTGCCCTCCCCGAAGGACGGGCTGTGCGCGATGCTCGACCTTCAGTACCGGATGGCGCCCGACATCCGCGAATTGGTGAGCGAGTTCTTCTACGGCGGACGGCTCCGGGACGCACCGGAGATCGCCGAGCGCGCGGCGGAACGGGCGGCGGGGAGCGCTGCGGAGCGGGCCGCCCTCACCGTGCTCGACACGAGCGGCCTCGATCCGCGGGTCGAACGGGTGGACGGCTCACGCCGGAACCGCGCCCACGCCGAGGCCGTGGCGGACTTCCTCGGCGCCGCGGCCCGCGACGGGGTCCGGGACATCGCGGTGGTCTCCCCCTACCGCGCCCAGACCCGCCACCTGAACGATCTCATCCGCCGCCGGCTCGGTCGCGCCGCGCCGGCCGATCTCGAAGTCAGCACGATCCATCGCTTCCAGGGGCGGGAGAAGCGCCTCGTCCTGATCGACACGGTGGACGCGCCTCCCGGCCGCAGCTGGTTCCTCGACGAGCGCCGAAACCGCGACTTCCCCCGCCTCCTCAACGTCGCCCTCTCCCGAGCCCGCGAACGCCTTGTCATCGTCGCCACCGTTGCCGGCCTGCGCCGCACCCTGCCCCCCGAAGCCCTCCTCAACCGCCTCCTCGCCCAGGTCCAGCGAACCGGCTCCCGCATCGACGCCACTCCCACCGACCTCTGGAGCGGAGGCTGACTGGAAGCCGCCCAAAATCCGGTTTTTTCCCGCGGATCGGTACGGGGAATGGCGATTCAATCGATGAATTTTTGAAAAAAATGCAACTCGCAACGGTTCGAGGTTGACGACCCAAAAAAATCTTTTTAGAATCAGGGCGTGCTAAGGGAGGCGGCACCGACCGACCGGAGGGTCGAGGCCGATGACCGCACCGCGAGTTGCCCGACGCGAGATCGCGAAACCGGGGCGCGAGCCCCGGGCCTGAGGGAGCGGAGTTCCGGCGACGGAACGAAGCGATCGAGGGAAGAGGGATCGAGCACAGCTGGTTGGGCAGACGGTACCAGGCTCGCGGAGAGGTTCTGGAAGACCGCGCAAGCTACCAGGACCGGGCGGTAGTTGGCCGTAAACAAGCCTCCTTGCTCAGCCCCTGACACCTTCGGGTGGCCAGGGGCTGAGTGCATCTACCCACCTCTTCGCTTGCTCGCGGCCTCCGGCGTTCCCCGCTCGGCGAGGCTCGCGGGCGTCCTGCGGATCGTTCTCCGATCACGGCGACCGGGCCGGGCGCTGGACGCTCCTTCACGCTCCTTCACGCGCTCCTTCACGCTCCTTCACGCGCTCCTTCCGCTCGTATCCCGGCTGGCGGCCGAGGCGGCGCCGTCCTGACCGGAGAGGGCCGGCCCACGCGGGGGCGGCGTGTCTTGTTTTTTTCAAAAAAATGATGTCCAAAAACTGTGGATATCTTGTCCAAATAACGTGGATTTTGAAATCGGCCACCCGCTCGACCGCCGGCGGAGTCGCCCGGGACCGAGCGCTGTCGCATCTTTTCGTCGTTCACCGCTTTTGGCGTGCTGTGGAAAACCGGCGTGGCGCGAAAGGCCGGGTCGGCAACGGGACGACGCTATTGCGAGTCGTGATTCAGCGAGTCAGCCAGGCCCGCGTCCGGGTCGGAGGCGAGGTTGTGGGGGAGATCGGCTCCGGCCTCGTCGTGCTGGCGGGTTTCGCCCCGAACGACTCCGAGGGGACGATGGCCTGGATGGCGGACAAGCTCTGGGACCTGCGCCTGTTCGCGGACGCCGCGGGCCGCATGAACCGCTCCGCCCGGGAGGTCGGAGGGGCGCTGCTGATCGTGTCCCAGTTCACGCTGTACGGAGATGCGAGGAGGGGTCGGCGCCCGTCCTTCACGGGGGCCGCGCGGCCGAACGAGGCCCGGGCGCTCTACGCTCGCTTCGTGGAGTTGTGCCGGAGAGGCGGCGAGGTCGCCGAGGGGGAGTTCGGAGCAATGATGGAGGTGGAACTGGTCAACGACGGCCCCGTGACCCTGCAGCTCGAGCGGTGACGGTGCGACCGCTGCGGATCGGCGTCATCGGCTCGGGAGCCGCGGCGCCGGCGGAGGCGGGCCTGGCCCATGCCGTGGGGGTCGCCCTCGCCCGCGCCGGGGCCATCGTCGTGTGCGGCGGCATGGGCGGCGTCATGCGGGCGGTGGCGGACGGAGCTTCCTCGGAAGGGGGGACCGTGGTGGGGATTCTGCCCGGTGGGGACCCGCGGGCGGCGGCGGACGGTGTCACCATCCCTATCGCCACCGGACTCGGAGAGGCGCGCAACGTCATCGTGGCACGGGCCTCCGAGGCCGTGGTCGCGATCGCCGGCGAGTGGGGCACGCTCAGCGAGGCGGCCTTCTGCCGGAAGTTCGGCGTGCCCGTGATCGGCCTCGCGTGTTCGCTGCCCGAGGGTGTCGTCGATGAGACGGCCGAGGACGCGGCGGAAGCGGCCGCGCGGGCCGTCGAGCTCGCGGCGGCGCGGCGGGAGGGACGTACGCCAAGTGAGGTGAACGAGTGACCGGGTTCATCCTCTTTGGGGTCATCCTCGCGGTGCTGCTGGGCACGATCATCTGGGCGGCGATCCGGTCCGGCGAAGACACGGGCGCGTCGCTCGGCGCCGCGGAGCGACGCGACGCCGCCATCGAGGCGCTCCGCGATCTCGAACTGGAGTACCGCACGGGCAAGCTCCAGGAGGAGGAGTACCGAGCCACGCGGGCGCGCCTGGAGCGCACGGCCCTCGACGCCCGGGACGCCGCCGCCCGGGGACCCGCAGAGGCTCCTGCCCCGGAGCCCCGGGAGCTCCCGGCTTCCCCCCGCCCATGCCCCGAATGCGCCGCGTCACTGACCGGCGACGAAGCCTTCTGTCCCGCCTGCGGAATCGACCTCGTCCCCCGCGCCTGACGCCCCCGCCGCAGCCCCAGGCGAGCCCGCCGACCCTACCGTCGGCCTCGCTCTCTTGAGCCCCCGTTGAGACGTGGCTCCATCCTGATTCTGGACGGCCGGACTTCGCGATTCGAGCAAAACCGAAGAAATTGCGAAAGGTCATCCGGCGTGGTATTGTCAACCTCCGCTGCGGCGGGTGATCGACTCCCCGTCATCGGCCCGGCGGGCCCCTCGGAAATCGGGAGAGCGTGTAATGGGTGTGGAGATGGATCGGGAACAGAAGAAGGCGTTGTCCGTGGCCCTCAACCAGATCGAACGGGCCCACGGCAAGGGAGCCATCATGCGGCTCGGAACCGAAGGGGCGCGGGTGCGGATCCCCGCCATTTCGACGGGGGCGATCAACCTGGACCACAGCACCGGGATCGGCGGCATTCCGAGGTCGCGCGTGACCGAGATCTTCGGTCCCGAGTCCTCCGGCAAGACCACCCTCACCCTCCACGTCATCGCCAATGCGCAGAAGGACGGCGGCGTCGCGGCGTTCATCGACGCCGAGCACGCGCTCGACGTCGGGTATGCGCAGAGACTGGGCGTCGACATCGAGAACCTGCTCGTGTCGCAGCCCGATACGGGCGAACAGGCGCTCGAGATCGCCGAGGTGCTCGTCCGGTCCGGCGCGCTCGACGTCATCGTCGTGGACTCGGTGGCCGCGCTCGTGCCGCGGGCCGAGATCGAAGGCGAGATGGGGGATTCGCACGTCGGCCTTCAGGCGCGGCTGATGTCGCAGGCCCTCCGCAAGCTCACGGGTGCGATCGGGCGCTCGAACACCGCCGTGATCTTCACGAACCAGATTCGCGAGAAGATCGGCGTCATGTACGGGAATCCCGAGACCACGACGGGTGGCCGGGCGCTGAAGTTCTACTCCTCGCTCCGACTCGACATCCGCCGGATCGCCTCCATCAAGGAGGGGAACAACCTCGTCGGGAGCCGGACGCGCGTGAAGGTCGTCAAGAACAAGTGCGCGCCGCCGTTCAAGCAGGCCGAGTTCGACATCATGTTCAACCAGGGCGTGAGCCGGGAGGGTCTGCTCGTGGACATGGGCGAGAGCATCGGCATCGTGAGCCGCGCGGGCGCCTGGTACTCGTACGGCGGCGATGTCCGGCTCGGGCAGGGGCGCGAGAACTCGAAGACCTTCCTGCGCGAGAACCCGGACATCGCGGAAGAAATCGAGGCCCGGATTCGCGAAGAACTCGGGATGACGATCCCTGAACCGGAGGCGGCCGAGGCTGCGGCGGAAGCGGGCGCGGCAGAGCCGAAGAACTCCCGGCCACCCCCGAAGCAGGCCACCGGCCGCTGAATTCCGGCCACGACCGCCACACAACCGGGGAGATCACCGACCTCGTCCCGGTCAAGCGCCGCTCCGGCTGGACCGAGGTCCAGTTGGACGGCGCTTCCCTCTGTCGGCTTCGGGACGAAGACGTGCACCGACTGCGGCTCGATGTCGGGATTCGGCTCGAGTCCGCGGAACTCGAAGCCGTCCGGGCCGCGGGCGGGCGCGCCGAAGCGATGTTCGTCGGGCTGCGCTACCTTTCCGTGCGTCCGAGGAGTCGCCGGGAAACGGAGCGCCGGCTGCGGCGGGACCGGATCGACCCGGCGGCGATTCAACACGCACTGGAACGTCTCGCGGCGCTGGGGTATCTCGACGACGCGCAGTTCGCTGCCAGCTTCGCGCGGGACCGTATCCGGCTCCGGCCCTGTGGAACCCGTCGCATGCAGTCCGACCTTCTCGCCCGGGGTGTGTCGCGGGAGGATGCGGACCGCGGCATCCGCGAAGCGATGGCGGAGGAAGGCGCGACGGAGGAGGCGCTGCTCGAGCGCGTGGCGACGGCCCGGGCGCGGAGGCTGACCGGGGCGGACCCGACGAAAGCGCGTCGGCGGCTGTTCGACTACCTGGCCCGGCGCGGGTTCGCAGCGAGTCGCATCCGGGCGTGGATCGAGGTCAACTGGCAGGCTGAGGATACACGATGAAGGCGGACGAACTCCGGCGGAGTTTCATCTCCTACTTCGAGCGGCAGGGGCACGAGCATCGGCCCAGCGGCCCGCTCGTCCCCGCTGATGACCCGACCCTCATGTTCACGAACGCCGGGATGGTGCAGTTCAAGGGCATCTTCACGGGAGAGACGGAGCGCCCGAGTCCCCCCCGCGCCGTCACGTCGCAGAAATGCCTCCGCGTGAGCGGCAAGCACAACGACCTCGAGGAAGTGGGGCGGACCGCGCGCCACCACACCTTCTTCGAGATGCTCGGGAACTTCTCCTTCGGCGACTACTTCAAGCGCGACGCGATCGACTTCGCCTGGGAGTGGGTGACCGAGGATCTCGGCCTGGAGCCCGGCCGCCTGTGGGCCACGGTCCACCACGACGACGATGACGCCTTCGACCTCTGGCTGAAGCGGACCTCGATCCCGGAATCGCGGATCCGGCGCATGGGGGACAAGGACAACTTCTGGCAGATGGGCGACACGGGTCCGTGCGGCCCCTGCTCGGAACTGCACTACGACCTGCGGACGGAGCGCGACGACCGCATCACCGACGCGCAGTTCGAGGCGGCGGGCGAGGCGGACCGGATCATCGAGTTCTGGAACCTCGTGTTCATGCAGTTCGACCGCGCGCCGGACGGGACGGACACGCCACTCCCCGCGCCTTCGATCGACACCGGCGCCGGACTCGAACGGATCGCGGCGCTGCTGCAGGGCGTGGGCACCAACTACCACACGGACCTCTTCCTCCCGATCATCGAGGCGGCGGAGGAGGGGCTCGGGATCGAGTACTCGCGGGCGCCCGAGGACTGGGACGACGGCGTCGCCTTCCGCGTCCTGGCGGATCACGCCCGGGCCGTGGCGTTCCTGCTCGCCGATGGCGTCTTCCCGTCGAACGAGAAGCGCGGATACGTGCTGCGCCGGATCCTGCGCCGGGCGGTCCGGCACTACTGGCTGCTGGGCCGGCGCGACCCGCTCCTGCACGACCTCGTAGGCGTCGTCGCGGACCGCATGTCGGCCACCTTCCCGGAGTTGGAGACGCGGCGGGAGCACCTGCTCTCCACGACGCGGGCGGAGGAGGAACTCTTCCTCTCGACCATCGAGGGCGGCATGCGCGAGATCGACCGCGCGATGCCGGAGGGAGGCTCGGGCACGGTCGAGGGTGGCGTCGCCTTCAAGCTCAAGGACACCCACGGTATCCCCGAGGACCTCACCGGCCTCATCGCCCGCGAGCGCGGCTACGACGTGGACTGGAAGGGCTTTGACGAGGCGCTGGAAGCCCAGCGCGCCCGCTCGCGCAGCGTCGTCGAGTTGAAGGGTGGCGTCACCGCCGCCGTCGGGTTTGGGGGCAGTCTCAGGGTCACCCCGCCGGGCGGGGACGCGAAACAGGAGTTCGTAGGCTACGGGAGTCTCGATATCGAGACGGACTGCCGGCGGTGGTCCGCCGACGGGCGACACGCGTTCCTGCTCGAGCGGAATCCCTTCTACCTGGAGAGCGGCGGGCAGGTCTCCGACACCGGGCGCGTCATCGGGGACGGTTGGGCAGTCGACATCTCCGCGGTGTGGGGCGCGGACGGGCGGACCGTCGTCGCGGGGTCGCTGGCCGAGGGCTCGCTTCCCGGGGCGGACGGCGTTGTCGAGGACACGGTGCTCGCGCGGGTGGATCCGGCGCGGCGCGAGACGGAGCGGAATCACACGGCGACGCACCTGTTGCACGCCGCGCTCCGCAACCGGCTGGGCGAGCACGTGCAGCAGGCCGGCTCGCTCGTGGCCCCGGATCGGCTGCGCTTCGATTTTAGCCACAGGGGTCCGCTGACCCCCGAGGAACGGGCGGACATCGAAGCGGAGGTAACGGAGGCGATCCTCGGTAATCACGACGTCGACGCGTCGGAGCGGGGCTACGACGAGGCGATCGCGGCTGGGGCCATGGCCCTCTTCGGCGAGAAGTACGGGGACATCGTCCGCGTGATCGAGGTTCCGGGACTCAGCCTGGAGCTGTGCGGCGGCACCCACGTCCGGACGACGGGCCAGATCGGGACGTTCCGGCTCGTGTCCGAGACGGGCGTCGCGGCGGGCATCCGGCGCATCGAAGCCTTGACGGGGCAGGGGGCATACCGGCGCGAAGTGGAACGAGACCGGCTCCTCGCCGAACTGGCCGCGCGGCTGCGCTGCCAGCCGGGGGACCTGGCGGCCCGCATGGACCGTCTCCTCGAGGAACGCGACGCGCTCGCCGAGGAGGTTCGCGGACAGCGGGGAGATGCGGCGGAGCGACAACTGGAGACGCTGCTCGCTCGCGCGGTTGCAGCGGGCGCGGAGGACGCGAACGGGGCCCGCTTCGTGTCGGGGCGCCTGGAGGTGCCCGCAGGCACGGACCTCGGCGCGCTCGGCGATCGCCTGCGCGGCGGAATGGGGTCGGGCGCCGCCGTCGTGCACGTCGTGTTCCAGGACGAGGACCGCCACGCGTTCATCTCCGTCGTTTCCGACGACCTCATCCGGCTGGGCGTGAAGGCGGGGGACCTCGTCCGCGTGTCGAGCCGGGCGACGGGTTCTGGCGGCGGCGGCGGCGCCCGCTTCGCGCAGGGGGGCGTGGGCGATCCGTCGCGAACGGACGACGGGCTCGGAGCGGCCCGGGCCTGGGCGTCCGAGCGGGTGCCCGCCCTGTCCGGTGGCTGACGTGCCGGGCGAATCCGGCCCTCTCACGCTCGAGACGTGGCTCGCGGGGCGGCTCGATAGCGCGCCGCCGGAGCTGGCGGAAGCGGTGTGGCCGCTGGTTCGAGGGCGCCTGGCCGACGGAGAGGACGGGCTCGTCCACGCGGCGCTCGATGCGCTGGCTGTCGCCGCGGAGGGGGAAGCGACCCGCGCCGAGGCGGTGACCCTGCTCGCCGCGGACGCGATCCTCACTTACGCGCTCGAGGCGGCCGCGGATCCGGCCCTGGGGGGAAGCGCCGCGCGGGCGAGCCGACTCGCCCGGCGGGCGGGTCCGGGCGGGTTGATCGGCAAACGATTCAACGAGGGGGAGATGACGGAATGACAGCGACGGTGCCGGGGTTGCCCGGTCTCGCGGGCAAGCGCGTGCTCGTTACCGGTGGCTCGCGCGGGATCGGACGCGCCACCGCGCGGTGCCTCGCGGCGTCGGGCGCGTCCGTCGGTATCGCCTACCACCGGGCGGAAGCCGACGCGCGGCGGGCGGTCGAGGAGGCGTACGCGCTCGCCCCCGACGGGCGCCACTGGTGCGCCGGCGCGGATCTGGCCGAGCCCGCCGAGTGCCGGACCCTGTTCGAGTGCGCGGACGCCGAGTTCGGCGGACTGGACGGGTTCGTCGGCAACGCCGGCATCTGGAACGTGGACGCGCGGCCCATCGAGTCGCTCGAGGCGGACGAGTGGCGACACATGATCGAGACCAACCTCACGTCGATCTACGCGGGCACGCGCGAGGCGGCGCTTCGCATGCGGCCGGACGGAAGAATCGTCCTCGTCTCCTCCACGGCGTCCCAGCGGGGTGAGGCGGAGCACAGCCACTACGCCGCGTCCAAGGGGGCGATCAACGCGTTCTGCAAATCGGTCGCGACCGAACTCGGCCCAAGGTCGATCAACGTGAACGCCGTCGCCCCCGGCTGGGTCGACACGGACATGTCGTCGCCGGCGCTTCAGGGAGAGGCCGGCCGCGCCGCGCTGGCCCTCATCCCGCTCGGCCGCGTCGCAACGGCCGAAGACATCGCCGGACCCATCTGCTTCCTCCTCTCCGACGCGGCGCGGCACATCACGGGCGAGATCCTCAACGTGAACGGCGGCAGTGTGCTGTGCGGCTGAGAATGCCGTGAGCGCGATCGATCCGGGCCGATTCTCCCCGCCGCCCGGGTTCTCCCGCACCGCGGAACGGCTCGAGGCCGCGGGCTTCGAAGCCTGGGCCGTGGGCGGCGCGGTCCGCGATGCCTACGTCTCCCAGATCGGAGGGACGCCTGCCCGACCCGAGCCGGCATGGGAGGACCTGACAACGGACGCGCGGCCCGATGACGTCATGCGCCTCTTCCGGCGGACGGTCCCGGTCGGCGTGTCGCACGGGACCGTCAAGGTTCTCGATGGGGACGATGGGTACGAGGTGACGACCTTCCGGCGCGATGTCGAAACGGATGGCCGCCACGCGCGGGTGGCCTTCGCCGATTCCATCGACGACGACCTGAGCCGCCGGGACTTCACGGCGAACGCCATCGCCTGGCGGCCCGCCTCGGACGAGTTGCGCGACGAATGGGGCGGCGCGGAGGACATCGAAGACGGGATCCTGCGCGCCGTCGGTGAACCCGAAGCGCGCTTCCGCGAGGACTATCTGCGCGTCCTGCGCGGCTTCCGCTTCGCGGGACGCTTCGGGTGGGCGGTGGAGGCGCGCACGGACGAAGCGATGCGGGAGGCGGTGGGCGGCCTGTCCGGGCTGTCGGCCGAGCGCGTGCGGGAGGAGCTGCTCAAGGTCATGGCCGACCCGAAGCCGTCGGCCGCGCTGGAGCTGTACGCTGACTGCGGGGCGCTGGGCCACTGGTATCCGGAGCTGGTCGGGCTCGCGGCGGACGGCGACGCGTGGAGGTCCGCGCTCGGCGCCGTCGATGCGGCCCCGGCGCAGGCCCCGAATGTGCGCGTCGCGAGCTTGCTCGTGTGCGGGTCCGAAACGCCGGAGGGGCGGGCCGAGGCGGCCGAGTCGCTGCTCTCGCGGTTGAAGTTCTCCAACGCGGACCGGCGCTACCTCGCCCGGCTCGCCCGGCTTTATCTCCCCTTCGTCGGGGCGCTGGACTCGGCGGCGGAGCACCGGCGCTGGCTCGCCTCGGTCGGCGACGCGTGGGAGGACCTGTTCGAACTCCACTTCGCCGTCGCACGCGCGGCGGGGGAGACGCTCGCGGAGCGCTACCTGGAGGCGACCCGGGAGCGCGTCCGGGAAGAACGCGCGGGCGACCCGGCGCTCGACCTGGCGGGTCTCGCGGTCAAGGGAGACGACCTCCTTGCGCTCGGCATGTCGCCGGGTCCGCTCGTTCGGCTGCTGCTGGAGGAGTTGCTCGAACAGGTCATCGAGGACCCCGGCCGTAACGACCACGAGACCCTCCTCGAAGAGGCCCGCCGGCTGATCGAGATCGGCTCGCTCGCCGAGGCGTCCCGGCCGCGCGACGTACCCCCGGCCGCCAACGGGCTGCCCGGCGCCGATGACTGACGAGCCGAGCCTGTTCGCCGGCGTGGAACCGCCCGCCGCCCGTCCCGGCGCCCCTGCGGATGCGGGCGGGCCGGGGGACGCCGGGGCTCCGGACGCCGGCCTGGCCGACGCGCCGCTCGCCGCCCGCATGCGGCCGCGGACGCTGGAGGCGTTCGTCGGGCAGCCGAAGCTCGTCGGCGAGGGCCGGCCGCTACGCCAGCTCATCGAGAGCGGACGCGTTCCCAGCCTCATCTTCTGGGGCCCGCCGGGCACGGGGAAGACCACGCTCGCCGGGCTGCTGGCCGGCCGGATGGAAGCCGCGTTCGTCCCCTTCTCCGCCGTGACCGACGGCATCCCCCGCGTCCGCCGCGTGCTCGAGGAGGCGAAGGCGCGCCGCGCCGCCACCGGCCGCGGCACCGTTCTCTTCGTCGATGAGATCCACCGCTTCAACCGGGCGCAGCAGGACGCCCTCCTTCCGCACGTCGAGCGCGGCGCCGTCACCCTCATCGGGGCCACGACGGAGAACCCCAGCTTCGAGGTCGTGGGCCCGCTCCTCTCGCGTACCCGCGTCTTCGTCCTCGAGCCGCTGGCGCCGGAGGATGTCGCGGAGATCTGCGCCCGGGCGCTGCGCGACCGGGAGCGCGGACTCGGAGCCACGGGTCTCTCCATCGAGGAGGACGCCCTGGCCCGGCTCGGCATCGAGTCGGACGGAGACGCCCGCCGCGCCCTCAACGCGCTCGAGACGGCGGCGGACCTGGCCGGCGTCGCCGGCGCCCCCGCGATCTCCGCGGATCACGTGGCCGCGGCGCTGCAGAAACGGTTCGCGCGCTACGACAAGTCGGGCGAGGAGCACTTCAACCTCATCTCCGCCCTGCACAAGGCCGTGCGCGGCTCGGACGCGGACGCCGCGCTCTACTGGCTCGCGCGGATGCTGGACGGCGGCGAGGACCCCATGTACCTGGCGCGGCGCATCGTGCGCATGGCCGCCGAGGATGTCGGACTCGCGGATCCCGGCGCGCTGGCGGTTACGATCGCGGCGCGCGACGCGTACCACTTTCTCGGCAGCCCCGAAGGAGACCTGGCGCTGGCGCAGGCGGTGACCTACCTGGCGATCGCCCCGAAGTCGAACGCGGTCTACCGGGCGTTCGGCGGCGCAGCCCGGGCGGCGCGCGAAACGCCGGCCGAGCCCGTCCCGTTCCATATCCGGAACGCGCCCACGCGGCTCATGAAGGAACTCGGGTACGGATCGGGGTATCGCTACGATCACGACGAGGCAGACGGCGTGGCCGCCCAGTCCTACCTTCCGGAGTCGCTGCGCGGAGGCCGCTGGTACGATCCGGCGGGGCGCGGCTGGGAAGCGGAGGCGAGGCGCAGGCTCGAAGCGATCCGCGCCAGCCGGGCGCGGGCGGCGGCGGAAGTGGCGGGGGCCGAGACCATGGAGGAGGATCGATCGACAGAGTGAGGTCGGACGAGGCGACGGAACGCGCGGTGCTCGTGGGGGCGCCGCCGCGCGACATGCCCCAGGAGACGGTGGACGAACACCTCGAGGAACTCGCCCGTCTCGCCGGGACGGCGGGAGCCGATGTCCGGGGCGCCGTCGTCCAGCGGCTGCGCACGCCGAACGCCTCGACCTACATCGGCAAGGGGAAGGTCGAAAGCCTGGGGCGGGCGCTCCGGGAGCACGACGCGACGCTCGCCATCTTCGACGAGGAACTCACGCCGGCCCAGGGCGCGAACCTCGAAACCGCGCTCGGCGTGCGCGCGCTCGACCGGACCGAACTCATCCTCGACATCTTCGCGCTCCGGGCCCGGACCTCGGAAGCGAAGCTCCAGGTCGAACTCGCCCAGCTTCAGTACATGCGGACACGGTTGAAGCGGATGTGGACCCACCTCTCGCGAGAGGGCGGAGGCATCGGCGCGCGCGGGCCCGGGGAGCAGCAGATCGAAACCGACCGCCGGCTCATCGACCGGCGCCTGGCCCGGCTGCGGCGCAAGCTCGACCACATCGCGCGGGCGCGCGTCACGCAGCGCCGGGCGCGGAGCGAGCAGTTCACCGTGGCGCTCACGGGCTATACGAACGCGGGCAAGTCCTCCATCCTGCGCGCGCTGTCGGGCTCCGACGTCTTCGTGGAGGACCGGCTGTTCGCGACGGTGGACTCGGCGACCCGGGTTTGCGATCTCGAAGGTCCGGGCCCGATCCTCCTCACCGACACGGTCGGGTTCATCCGGAAGCTGCCGCACCATCTCGTGGCGTCCTTCCGGGCGACTATGGAGGAACTCGCCGAAGCGGACCTCCTCCTGCACGTGATCGACGCCTCGTCGCCGAGCCGGGACGAGCAGCGCGAGGCCGTGGAGGAGGTGCTGGCGGAGGCCGGCGTGGCGGACCGTCCCGTGATCGAGGTCTTCAACAAGATCGACCGGCTCACGCACGAGGAGGAGCGGGCGCTGCGCGAGCGGGCCGCGGCGGACGGTCGGCCGCACGTCCTGACCTCCGTCGTGGAGAGGGGCGGGCTGCAGCCGTTGCGCGAGGCCCTTCAAGCCGCGATGAGGGCCCGCCTCGAGACGGTGCGGGTGAGCCTGCCGGCCGGGGACGGCGCGCGGCTCGCCGAGGCGTACCGGGAGGGCGAGGTGCTGGAGCGCGCGTACGAAGCGGGGTGCGTGGTCATCGTGGCCCGCGTGCCCGCCGGAGTGGCCGGCCGCTGGCGCGAGAGCGGCCTGGTCGTGGAGCGGGCCGACGCCGCCTGACGCGGCGGACGGTCGAGCCGAAAACGGGAGCACCGGGAGCACATCATGGCGAACAGCAGCTTCTCGCATCTGGTCGATTGCCGGCTCTGCGTGAACATCGATCACGTGGCGACCGTCCGGCAGGCGCGCGGCACGGACGAGCCCGACCCGGTGCGGGCCGCCGTCCTCGCCGAACTCGGGGGCGCGAACGGGATCACCGTGCACCTCCGCGAGGACCGCCGGCACATCCAGGACCGTGATGTGGAACTCCTGCTGGCGACCGTCCGCACCTTCGTCAACCTCGAACTCGCGGCCGAGGAGGAGGTGCTCGCCCTCGCCGAGAGCTGGCGCCCGGCTCAGGCCACGCTCGTGCCCGAGAAGAGGGAGGAACTGACGACCGAAGGCGGGCTCGACCTGTCCGTCGATCCCGCCCGCATCGCCGCCGCCGTGGCGCGGCTCCAGGACGCCGGGATCCGCACGTCGCTTTTCATCGACCCCGATCCCGCCTCCGTCGACGCCTCGGCCGAGGCGGGTGCGGCGGCGATCGAACTTCACACCGGCGAATACGCCAACGCCCCGGACCGGGCGAGCGCCGACCGTGAACTCTCGCGGCTGGAGGAGGCGGCGATGCGGGCCGAGGGCGCCGGCCTCGCGGTGCACGCCGGACACGGGCTCACCTACGAGAACGTCCAGCCGGTGGCGGCGATCCTGGAGTGCGAGGAACTCAACATCGGCCACTCGATCGTGAGCCGCTCCGTGCTCGTGGGGATCGAACGCGCGGTGCTCGAGATGTCGGAACTCGTGCGCGAGGCGCGCGGGTGAGAGGCCGTCTCACAGTCCTCGTCGGCGCCCTCGTCTCCGTCGCGCTTCTGGTCTGGGCGCTGCGGGGCGTCTCGGCGGCCGAACTCCTCCGACACCTGGGCGAGGCGAACGTCTGGCTGCTCATCGCTGCGACGGTCGTGGCCACGCTCACCTTCAACCTCCGCGCGATACGGTGGGAGATCCTCCTCCGCGCCTCGAACGGAAGTCTGCCGTTCGGTTCGCGCTACGCGGCCGTGTGCATCGGCTTCATGGCGAACAACGTCCTGCCCGGCCGGCTCGGAGAGTTCGTCCGCGCCTACTCGCTGTCGCGGATCACCCCGGTGCCCCTGAGCGCCGCGCTCGCCTCGCTCGTCGTGGAGCGCCTGCTCGACGCAATCGTCCTCATGGTGTTCCTCGTCCCCGCCTTCTTCATCGTCGGGGTGGACGAAGCCGCCTCCGGGACGCTGCGGGACCTGTTCACCCTGGGGGTCGTCCTCGTCTCCGCGAGCCTGCTCGCGCTCGCCCTCCTCGTCCGCTCGCCGGACCGCTTCCTCCGGCTGGCGGCCAGGTGGTCCCGCCGGGTCGCGCCCGACCGCGTCGCCAACCGCATCATGGACGTGCTCTCCGCGTTCGTGGACGGCCTCGGGGCGCTGCGCCACGCGCACGTCTTCGCCCGCGCGATGCTGTGGTCGTTCGCCGTCTGGGCCTGGAACGCCGCCTCGTTCTATCTCGGGTTTCTCGCCTTCGGCATCGTCGGCCCGGGGTTCCTCGGCGCGCTCGTCCTCCAGACGACGATCAGTTTCGCGGTCGCGATCCCGTCCACGCCGGGGTTCTTCGGACCGTTCGAGGCGGCCGCCCGCGTCGCGCTCGAACTCCACCAGATCGAGCCCGCGAGGATCATCAGCTTCGCCGCGGGCTACCACATCCTCACCTTCCTGCCCATCACGGTGCTGGGGATTTGGTACATGCGGCGCCTCGGAATCAGCCGCCGCGAACTGGGGCGGAGCGAGGCCCCGGGCCCGGAGACGTCGACCCCGGAGACTTCGGCCCCGGAGGCCTCGGCGTGACGAGCGCCGCAGAGGGGACGAGCGAGGGGTGACGGGAGTCGGAGAGGTGGCGGGCCTCGGGGAGACCGGGACGGCCGAAGCGCACGCGAAGGTCAACCTGCGCCTGCGCGTGTTCGCCAGGGACGAAACGGGCTTTCACGGCGTCGAAACCCTGCTCGCCCGCACAAGCCTGTCCGACACGGTGACCCTCTCAGCGGCCGGGCCCGCGCGGGGCCGGCCGGGGGGCGCCGAACCGGAGGGCGCTGAGTCGGAGGGCGCCGGGCGCGGCATCACCCTCTCCGTCGATGGACCCCTGGCCGATGGCGTCCCCGATGGTCCCGACAACCTGTGCCGGCGGGCGGCGCAGCGGTTCTTCGAGCGGGCCTTCGGCAGGCGGACGTGGCCCGCGGTGCACATCCGCCTCACCAAGCGAATCCCCATGGGGAGCGGGCTCGGCGGCGGGAGCGCGGACGCCGGCGCGACGCTGCGCCTCCTCGCCGCCCGCTGGCCCCGGTTGGAGACGCGGGAACTCGTGGAGCTTGCGGGCGAGATCGGCAGCGACGTGCCCTTCGCGCTGATCGGCGTGCCGATGGCGCTGGGCTGGGAGCGCGGCCGCCGCCTCCTCCCGCTCCGCCCCCCGCGCCCCCGTCCTGCGCTGCTCGTCTGCGCCGGCATCCACGTTTCCACGCCCGAGGCGTACGGCTGGCTCGGCCGCGGGGACGAGGACGTCGGCGCCGCCTCCGTCCTTCCGGGCGCGACGCGGATGGCGGAGTGGGACTCCCTCGAACGCCTCGCCCGAAACGACCTCGAAGCTCCCGTCCTCGCCCGGCATCCGGAACTGTCGGAACTCCTCGACGGGCTTGGGTCGTGCGATCCGGCGCTGGCCGCGATGACGGGATCGGGCTCGACGCTGTTCGCGATCTTCCGCGACGAGGCCGAGCGCGCCCGCGCCCGCCGAACGCTGGCCGCCTCCGAAGGCGCCGAAGGCCCCCGGATCCTGGATGTCGCACTCCCCGTCTGAGGCCGGTCGGAGGCCGAGCCGGCGCTCAGGCCGGGTCCAGGCGGGGTCCACGGGAGGCACCGGCGCGGTTTGACGCCGCTCGCCGGATCGCGCCATCTTCGGCGCCTCTGGCCCCTCGTCTAATGGCAAGACACCGGCCTTTGGAGCCGATGATCCAGGTTCGACCCCTGGGGGGCCAATCCCATGTCTAATTTCCATGCCTGATTCCGGCCCCCGCCCCAACCGACTTGCGCGGGAGAAGAGTCCCTACCTTCTCCAGCACGCCTTCAATCCCGTGGACTGGCTTCCGTGGGGGGAAGAGGCCTTCGCGCTCGCCCGTGCCGAGGACCGCCCGATCTTCCTCTCCATTGGGTATGCGACCTGCCACTGGTGCCACGTCATGGAGCGCGAGTCCTTCGAGGATGAGGATGTGGCCGCGCTCCTCAACCGGGACTTCGTGCCGATCAAGGTGGACCGCGAGGAACGGCCGGACATCGACGGCGTTTACATGACGGCGTGCCAACTCATGACGGGGCAGGGGGGATGGCCGCTCACGATCGTGATGACGCCGGACAAGCAGCCCTTCTTCGCCGGCACCTATTTTCCGCGCGAGAGCGTGGCGGGGCGGGCGGGGATGCTGGATCTGCTGCCGCGGCTCGCGTCTGTGTGGCGTGAGCGCCGGGCGGATGCGGAGGCGGCCGGGGCTTCGGCTCTGGCCGCCATCCGGGAGGTCGAGGTCCGCGGGCTCGGTTCCGGGGAGGGCGCGCTCGACGAGGAGACGCTCCGCCGCGGCTTCAGCGACCTGCGGGCCCGCTTCGACCCCCACCAGGGAGGGTTCTCCCGGGCTCCGAAGTTCCCGGCACCGCATCAACTCCTCTTCCTCCTGCGCTGGAGCGACCGCACGGGCGACCGGCGCGGCGTGGAGATGGTGGAGAAGACGCTCGTCTCCATGCGGCGGGGAGGCGTCTTCGACCACGTCGGGTACGGTTTCCACCGCTACTCGACGGACGCCCGCTGGCTCGTCCCCCACTTCGAGAAGATGCTGTACGACCAGGCGCTGCTTGCCATGGCGTACACGGAGCTGTGGCAGGTGACGGGCGACGAGGCGCACCGGAGGGTGGCCCTCGAGATCTGCGAGTACGTGGCGCGCGACCTCACGGACGCGGAGGGCGGCTTCCATTCGGCGGAGGACGCGGACAGCGAGGGGCGCGAAGGGGCGTTCTACGTGTGGACCCGGGACGAGTTCGACGAAGTGATGACGCGGGCGCTGGGGGAGGAGGCGGCCGGGCTCGCGCGACGCGCCTTCGGGGTCGAGGCGCGCGGAAACTTCGCCGACGAGGCGTCGGGGCTCCGGACCGGCGAGAACATCCTGCACGCCGCGGAAACGCCCGCCGACATCGCGGCGGCGCTGGGGGAGGACGCCGGCCGCGTCGAGGAACGGCTGGAGGAGGCGCGCCGCGTCCTGTTCAAGCAGCGGGAGACGCGGGAGCGCCCGCTGCTCGACGACAAGATCCTGACGGACTGGAACGGGCTCATGATCGCGGCGCTGGCGCGGAGCGGCCTCGCCTTCGGCGACGAAACGCTCGTCGGCGCGGCGGCGCGGGCGGCGGACTTCATCCTCCGGCAGTTGCGCGACGCCGAGGGACGGCTCCTCCATCGCTACCGGGAGGGGGACGCGGCGATCCCCGCGGGCGCGGCGGACCACGCCTGCCTCATCTGGGGGCTGATCGAGCTGTACGGGGCGACGTTCGACCCGCGCTGGCTCCGCGCAGGGCGCGACCTGCTCGACCCGCTCCTGGAGCGGTTCTGGGACCCTGAGCGGCTCGGCGTGTTCAACGTGGACGCGGCGCAGCGCGACGTGCCGGTCCGGCAGAAGGAGCTGTACGACGGCGCCACGCCCTCGGCCAACGCCACGACGTGGTACGTGCTCCTCAGGCTGGGCCGGCTCACGGGCGACCTCGACCTCCTGGACCGGGCGGAGTCGCTGCGCGGGGCACTCGCCGGCCCCGTCGGCGGTGCCCCCTCCGCGCACACGATGTCGCTCGTCGCGCTCGATCTCGCGCTGGGCCCGGCGCAGGAAGTCGTCGTGACCGGCGACCCCGGCGACCCTGGCACGCAGCGCATGCTGGCTGCGCTCGCCGGCCGCTACGCGCCGCGCACGGCCGTCCTCTTCAAGCCGGCGGGCCGCCCCACCGATGCGTCCGAAGCGCCCGGCGGGACCGCCGGGGACCCGCTCGCGGAGGTCGCGCCCTTCACCGCGCCGCACGATCTGCTGGACGGGAAGGCGACGGCATACGTTTGCACCGGCTTCGCCTGCCGGCGTCCGACGACCAACATCCAGGAGATGATGGAACAACTCGCCTGATCTCCCGACGGCAACATCTCCCCATGACAGACACTGGAGTTCGAGGCATGGGCCTGGACCAGACGATCTACGGAAACACGCTTTCGACCTGGCTGCTCGCGGCCGGCACCTACGCCCTCACGACCCTCGCGCTGTGGCTTCTCGAACGCTATGCGCTGCGGGCGTTCGCGCGCTTCGCGAGCCAGACCCGCACCTCGCTGGACGATCTCGTCGCGGACGTGCTCGGCGAGACGAAGTTCGGACTCATCCTCTTCGTCGCGCTCTTCGCCGCCTCGCTCGTGCTCGAACTCGATACCGTCGTGGCGCTCGTGATTCGCCGCGCCGCGGTCATCGCCATCGTCGTCCAGGGCGGCATCTGGGCGAGCGCCGCGATCGCCTTCTGGGTGCGGCGGTTCGTGGACGCCACTGCGGGCGAGGACGCGGAGGCCGTGACCATGGTCGGGGCGCTCTCCTTCGTGGGCCGGCTCGCCGTGTGGTCCGTCGTCCTCCTCCTCATCCTCGACAACCTCGGCGTCGAAGTGGCGGCCCTGCTGGCGGGCCTCGGCATCGGCGGCATCGCCGTCGCCCTCGCGGCGCAGAACGTCCTCGGAGACCTGCTCGCATCGCTCTCCATCATCCTCGACAAGCCCTTCGTCATCGGCGACTTCCTCGTCATCGGCGAGTTCCAGGGGTCGGTGGAGCACATCGGTCTCAAGACGACCCGGCTGCGGAGTCTGGGGGGCGAGCAACTCATCCTCGGGAACAGCGACGTGATCAACACCCGCATCCGCAACCTGGGGCGCATGGAGGACCGGCGCGGCGCGCTGAAGATCGGCGTCACCTACGACACGCCGCGCGACCTCCTGGCGCAGATCCCCGGCTGGATCGAGGAGATCGTGGAGGCGCAGGAGGAGACTCGCTTCGACCGTTGCCACCTGTCGGGCTTCGCGGACTCCGCGATTGAGTTCGACACCATCTTCTACATGACCGTCCCGGAGTATGCCCGTTTCATGGACGCCAAGCAGGCGGTGCTGCTGGCGATCCACGAACGGTTCGATCGGCACGGCGTCGAATTCGCGTACCCGACGCAAGTCGTTTACACGATTCCGGGGCGCTCGACGTCGGACGCTCGTTGACAAAAACCCGCGTGAATCGATAGTCTGGGCGGCTGTCGCCCAGGGGTTCGGCCCCGCGGCGCATGGGTTCGGGACCCACACAGTTTCTCTTCCATTCCGGCAGGGTTCGCGCGCGCTGCATGCGCGCTGCATGCGCGCGGAGCGGCGAGCGCCGGAACCAGACCAGCGAGCCAGTCGACACGCATGGATACCACGGACTTCTCGTTCCATACGAGTCCGATCATGCTGCTTTCGGGTACGGCGAATCCCGCCCTCGCGCAGGGGATCGCCGACGTGCTCGGAGAGCGGCTGTGCGACGTCACGATCAAGCGGTTCGCCGATGGCGAGATCTTCGTGCGCATCGACGAGAACGTGCGCGGGCGCGACGTCTTCCTCATCCAGCCCACGAACCCGCCCGCGGAGAATGTGCTCGAACTCCTGATCCTGCTCGACGCGGCGAAGCGCGCCTCGGCGGCGAGGGTCACCGCGGTCGTCCCCTACTACGGGTACGGGCGTTCGGACCGGAAGGATCAGCCGCGCGTGTCGATCGCGGCGAAGCTGCTCGCGAACCTGATGACGGCCGCTGGCGCGGACCGCGTCCTCTCGATCGATTTCCACCAGCACCAGATTCAGGGCTTCTTCGACATCCCGGTGGACCACCTGTACGCGGCCCCCGTCTTCCGGCGCTACTACGAGATGAAGAAGCTGGACAACCTCGTCGTCGTCGCGACGGACGTGAGCGCGGCGAAGATGGCGCGCGGCTACGCCCGCCGCCTCGGAGGGGACCTCGCGATCATCGACAAGCGGCGTCCGGCGCCGAACGAAGCCGAGGTCTCGAACATCGTGGGCGACGTCGAAGGGAAGCACTGCATCGTGCCCGACGACATGATCGACACGGCCGGGACCATGGTGTCGGCCATCGAAGTGCTCAAGGAGCGCGGAGCGCTGGACATCTTTGTGCTCGCCACGCACCCGCTCTTCTCGGGACCGGCGCTCGAGCGCCTCGCTTCGGCCGACGTGAAGGAGATCACGGTGACGGACACCGTGCCGCTCGCTCCGGGGGTGCAGGAAGCGCTCCCGAACCTGACCGTGCTGTCGGTGGCGAGCCTCCTCGCGCAGGCGATCGAGAGCACGCACGCGAACACCTCCGTGAGCAAACTGTTCAAGTAAGAGCAAGTAAGAGAGAAAGATGACGAACGAATCCGTCAAACTGACGGCGCGGTCACGCACCACCTCCGGCAAGGGTGCCGCGCGGCAGCTTCGCCGTAGCGGCCAGTTGCCCGCGGTCGTGTACGGCCGCCGGGACGAAGCCGAGTCGCTGGCGCTGGACACGCACGAGCTTTCCCGGCTCCTGAGCCGGATCCACGCGGCCACGACGGTGATCGACCTCGAGGTCGACGGCGGCGAGCCGCGCCCGGTGCTGATCCGCGAGATACAGCGCCACCCGTATCGGCCGCAGTTCCTGCACGTGGATTTCTTCGAGATCCGCGCGGACGTGAAGATCCGGGTATCGGTTCCGCTCCACCTTCTCGAGACTCCCGCCGGAGTGGAGATGGGCGGGATACTCCAGCACCTCCGGCACGAAATCGAAGTCGAGTGCCTGCCGAACGAGATTCCGTCCGAGTTCACCATCGACGTGTCGGAGCTCGAGATCGGCGATTCGCTGAACGTCTCGGATGTCGATACGGGCGGGGTCGAGGTCCTCGACGACGAGGGGTTGACGATCTGCACCGTCGTGCCACCTGCCGTCGAGGAGGTCGAGGAGGAGGAAGAGGTCGAGGAAGTGGGAGAGGCGGAGGCCGAGGCTGCGGCCGAGGCCCCGGAGGACGAGGCGGAGGAGGGCTGAGCCGAACGGCCGGGGACCGATCCGCGGGGGACTGTGCGGCTGCTGCTGGCTCTGGGGAATCCCGGCGCGAAGTACCGGGACACGCGGCACAACATCGGCTGGTGGCTCGCCGACCGCCTGGCGCACCGCTGGGGCGGGAGCCCCTTTCGCGCGGACGGCCCCACCGCGTGGACGGTCGGGGCCGCGCGCCCCGGCGTCGAGATCCACAAGCCGCGGACGTACATGAATCTGAGCGGCGAAGCGGTGGCGGCGCTGCTGGGTCGTCGGCGCTTCGACCCGGCGGCGGACATGCTCGTCCTCGTCGACGATGTCGCGCTGCCGGCGGGTCGCTTTCGCCTGCGGGCGAGGGGGTCGCCGGGCGGGCACAAAGGGCTCGCTTCGATATCGGCGAGTCTAGGCTCCGACGACTACGGCCGCCTCAGGCTCGGCGTCGGGCGGCCGCCGGACGAGCGCATCGACCTGGCGGCCTGGGCGTTGTCACGGATGCCGCGGGCGGAGGAGGAGGCGGCGCTGGGCGCCTTCCCCCGTGCCGCCGAAGCGGTGGAGTACTGGCTGGACCATGGCTCGGAAGCGGCGATGAACCGCTTCAATCGTCCGGGGTGAATCCCCGCTGATCGAGGGATAGCCGCTGATCAGGGGATAGCGCTGATCAGGGGATAGCAGAGGGAGCAGGAAAACGTGGTCGGAAACATCGTCGGAAACATCGATTTTGCGGTCTGGCTCGGCGTGATCGGGCTCTTCTTCTCCTTCGCGCTCTTCATGTACGTGAAGGCGCAGCCCGTCGGAAACGAGAAGATGGCCGAGCTGTCGGAGGCGATCCACTCGGGCGCGATGGCGTTTCTGCGGCGCGAGTACACGGTGCTGCTGCCGTTCATCGTCGTCGTGGCGGCCCTCCTGTTCTGGCTCGTGGGCCCGCACACGGCGGTGGCCTACGCGCTCGGCGCCGCGTGCTCGATCATGGCGGGGTTCTTCGGGATGAAGGCGGCGACGGCGGCCAACGTCCGGACCTCCGAGGCGGCGCGCGCGGAAGGCCAGGCCAAGGCGCTGCGCGTCGCCTTCTCCGGGGGAGCCGTGATGGGCATCGCGGTGGCGGCGCTCGGCCTGCTCGGGATCGGCGCCGTGATCGTGATCTACGATCCCCAGGGAACCGGCTTCCGGCCCTTCGGCGAGATCATCTCGGGCTTCGCGATGGGCGCTTCCTCGATCGCGCTCTTCGCGCGCGTGGGCGGCGGCATCTACACGAAGGCGGCCGACGTCGGCGCGGACCTGGTGGGGAAGGTCGAGGCCGGCATCCCGGAGGACGATCCGCGCAACCCGGCGACGATCGCCGACAACGTGGGCGACAACGTGGGCGACGTGGCGGGGATGGGGGCGGACATCTTCGAGTCGTACGTGGGTTCGGTCATCGCCACGATCGTCATCGGCGTGACGAGCGCGATGATCCTCGACGGGGCGCGGCTCCAGGCCGTGGCGCTCCCGGTCCTCTACATCATGGCCGGCTTCCTCGCGAGCGCGGTCGGCGTGCTCGCCATCCGCGTTCTCGAGCGCATGAGTCCCGCGGCGGCCCTGCGCTGGGCGCCGATCATCGGGGCCGTGATCTTCTGGGTCGCCGCGTACGCGATCACGGTGAACCTCCAGCTCTTCGACGCGGCGGCGCAGGGCAAGTGGGTCTTCATCCACCCGAACGCCGGTCCCTTCTGGGCCATGCTGTTCGGATCGCTCGTGGGCATCGCCATCGGCCTCGTGACGGAGTACTACACGGCCGAGAAGCCGATCCGGCGCATCGCCGAGGCCTCCGAAACCGGCTCCGCCACGAACATCATCACGGGACTCGCGGTCGGGATGGAATCCACGTTGATTCCCATGCTCCTGATTTCCGCCGCCATCTTCCTCGCCTTCAACTTCGCCGGCCTGTACGGGATCGGGATCGCCGCCGTGGGGATGCTGGCCACGGTCGGCGTGACGATGTCGGTGGACGCGTACGGTCCGGTGGCGGACAACGCCGGCGGCATCTCGGAGATGGCGGAACTGGGGCCCGAGGTCCGCTCGGTGACCGACTCGCTCGACTCGCTCGGCAACACGACGGCGGCGATCGGGAAGGGATTCGCGGTCGGCTCGGCCGCGCTCACGGCGCTCGCCCTCTTCTCCGCCTACGCGAACGCCGTGGGTCTGCGCGAGACCGGGATCAACCTCATCGATCCGCTCGTCGTGATGGGGCTCTTCATCGGCGGCGTGACGCCCTTCTTCATCGCCGCGCTCACGATGACGGCGGTGGGCCGGGCGGCGGCAGGCATGGTGGCGGAAGTCCGTCGCCAGTTCCGCGAGATCCCCGGCATCATGGAGGGGACGGCGAAGCCGGATTCGGCGCGCTGCGTGGACATCTCCACGAGGGCGGCGCTCCGGGAGATGATCGTACCGGGCCTGGTGGCCATCATCGTCCCCATCATGGTCGGCCGCTTCCTCGGCGTGGCGGCGCTCGGCGGCGCGCTGGCCGGCGCGACCGTGAGCGGCGTGCTGCTCGCGCTCTTCATGGCGAACTCCGGGGGCGCGTGGGACAACGCCAAGAAGTACATCGAGACCGGAGCCCACGGGGGGAAGGGGTCCGACCCGCACAAGGCGGCCGTGGTCGGCGACACGGTGGGCGATCCCTTCAAGGACACGTCCGGGCCGTCGATGAACATCGTCGTGAAGCTGATGAGCGTCGTCTCGCTCGTCCTCGCGCCCTGGTTCGTGGATGTGCACGGGATGGCCGCGGCGACCGGCGTCGCCGAATCTGTTCTGGCGGCGGCCGCGGCGGTGCTACAGGTTCTCCCCTTGTTCTAGGACTTGGACTGGGCACACGGGAGGAGGTTGTGATGTCACGGGACTCAAGGGCGGACTCTGGCTCCTCCATCGCTGTCTCGTCGACTGCCCCCGATGATGAGTCCGGGATCGTGCGCGCGGGGCATAACTCGTCAAACAAAAATGAGTTGCGACCTAAGGCTGCTTCGCCGGCTCGTGGCGTGCGGTCCCGCTCCCAGCCCGACTCCCGGGATCCCTTTCGTTACCGATCCAAGTCCCATCGGGAGCTGCCCCATGTCGTGAAGTTCTCAGGAGGGCGTTCCAGCGGCATGCTGCTCTTCACGCTCTTGGAGAACGACGTGCTGGACGCACAGCGTGGGGATGTCGTCCTCTTCAACAACACCTCGGCTGAGCACCCCAAGACGTACGAGTTTGTCCGTGAATGCACCGAACGTGCCGAGGCGTCAGGCATTCCGTTCTTCTGGGTCGAATACCAGACATATGAGGATGCGCGGAACGGCGAGTGGACCCGCCTCCCGTCGTACCGGCTCGTCGACCGGCACCCGTGGTCTCCGGACAACACCGACGGATTCCACTGGCGGGGCGAAGTCTTTGAGGAGCTCGTCTCTTGGTCCGGTTACCTTCCCAACAAATTCAAGCGCATCTGCACCGGAGGATTGAAGTTGGAGACGACGCGGGCGTTCATGACCGACTGGCTGGCCGGCAACGAACAGATCCCCCGCCTCGGCCATCACGACAAAGACTCTCGGCTGGATCCCGATGCGCTTCACCGTCGGCACGAGCGCAATCGCGGAGGCGTCCCCAAGGAGATCTTTCTGAAGAAGCGTAGCTTCGCTTTGGGTAGGCCCCACGTGCGCCCCAACCAGCGGTACGCAGACTTCTCCTCGGCGTGGGTACCGTTCCAGAATCACCTTCTGATCGGAAACACCTATGGGGGCCAAGCGCGGTTCGGGAAGGGAGGGGCGGAATACGTGGCCTTCGTGGGCCTTCGTGGCGATGAAGAAGCGCGGGTCGAGCGCGTGAGGGCTCGCAACGGGCCGGGTCAACCTTGGGCATGCAGGAGAACATGTGTACATGCCTCTCGCCGACATGAGCGTGAGCCGCGCCGAGGTGAACGACTTTTGGGAGGCTCGCGAGTGGAAGCTGGAGTTGCCGGGCGAGGGAGGGCTTTCGAACTGTGTTTTCTGTTTCCTGAAGGGGGGGGCGATCCTGCGCACCGTGCACGCTCAAATGGAGTCGCGGAGAGATACCGAAGTCCCCGGGTTCGGCCGCTTGGCGGACTCCCCGTGCGATGTAGCGTGGTGGGCCCGGATCGAACGCGAGTACGGTCGCGATCTCAAGGCCGAGAACCGACGGGACGAGGACGGGCCTGCTCACATTGGATTCGGCGGACTCGGCGGTATGGTGTTCGGAGATCTCGACGCTCAGGCCGATGCTCCCGGAGGGGAGCAGTTCTTCGAGAACGCGGGGCTACCGTGTGACTGCACCGAGTGACGGCATGGTGGGCGTGGTAGCTACCACGCCCGAAGCGACCATCAGTGAACGGATGCGACCCGTTTATTTGGATTATCAGGCGACGACGCCCGTCGACCCACGCGTGCAAGCCGCCATGTCACCCTTCCTCGACGACAGCTTTGGGAATCCGCATTCAGTGGACCACAGGCATGGGTGGGAGGCGGCGGCAGCGGTGCGGGAGGCTCGGACCCAAGTTGCCTCGCTGGTTGGGGCGGACGATGACGAGATCGTCTTTACGTCTGGAGCGACGGAGTCGTGCAATCTTGCTCTGAGAGGCGTGGTCAGGGCGGCGCTAAGAGGAGGGAGCACTCGTCGGCGGGTCGTAACCGTGGCCACGGAACACCCGGCGGTCCTGAGCACCGCGCTGGACCTACGGCAGCCAGATGTCGAGGTCGTGGTCCTCCCAGTGCGGCACGACGGCCTGCTCGACCTGCCACGCCTGGCCGAAGTCATTGACCGGGAGACGTTACTGGTCTCCGTGATGGCGGCAAACAACGAGGTGGGTGTTGTCCAGCCGCTACCTGAGATCGCCACGTTGTGCCGCAGATTGGGCGTGCTGCTCCATACCGATGCGACGCAAGCGGTTGCCCGGGCGGTCGTCTCGGTCGATGGTTGGGGCGTCGATCTGCTTAGCGCCTCCTCTCACAAAGCGTACGGTCCGAAGGGAGTGGGGCTTCTTTATGTTCGACCGGGAACCCCCATCGAAGCGGTGGTAACGGGTGGTGGCCAAGAGGGTGGATTGCGGCCTGGTACCGTACCCACGCCGCTGGTGGTCGGATTCGGAGTTGCGTGCGAGATCATCGCTCACGAAGGGGAGGCCGAGCGGCGACGCCTGTTCACGTTGACCAAAGATCTACTGAACTCGATTCGAGCAGCCTGTCCCGGCATGCGGTTGTTCGGTCATCCGACGCACCGGATACCGGGTAGCGTCTGCATTGGCTTTCCGGGCATACCCGCCGGAGAGGTAGTTCAAGGCCTCGCCAGCACCCTCTCGATCTCGACGGGATCCGCCTGTGCTTCTGCTGTCGTAGAACCATCGCCGGTACTTCTTGCCCTCGGGGTCGATCCCGAAGTTGCCGCAACCGGTGTACGCTTGAGCCTCGGGCGGTTCACCACCGAGAGCGACATCGAGGTTGCGGTCGCTGCCATTTCCACTTTCTTGGGACGGTCCCCTTTCTAAGCTGCAAGCTAGAAGCAACATCATGTCCCCTCGCTGTGAAGAGCGAGCCAGAGAGACAGGTGACGTGTGATGTCAAAGAGTAACGGACAACTGGATCTACGCTTCATGCCCGGCAGCCCGGCAGGGTTCACGCCGGCGGGTATCGCGGCCTTCGACGACCTTCGTCCCGCCGCCATTGTACGGGAACTCGTCCAAAATTCCATTGACGCAGCCGTGGAGGCGGGCGAAGGGACCGCCATCGTTCGTTTCCAGCTGGACACGTGTGCTCTGGATGAACTCCCCGGCATTGAGGCATACCAACGAGCTTTCGCAGCAGCGCTGGAGTTTCAGGAGGAGCGGGGTGGACTACCATCCAAGGCCAAGCGTGTGGCCGATACGATTGCCGCTGCCCTGGAGCGGGCGGAAGTGGACATGCTCTCCGTGCTCGATAACGGCGTGGGCTTGGACGAGAGACGTATGGAGGCCTTGCTCAGCGATGGGGTCAGCATCAAGAGCGGTTCGGGTTCCACTGGGACGTACGGCAACGGTCATAGCGTGCCGATTCCCGCATCTGACCTGCGTTATGCGCTCTACGGGGGCGTAACCGAAGCCGGCGCGGAAGTGTCGGGGGGCCACGCGGTCTTGGCTTCTCATTCGGGAGACAACGAGTTGCCGCTCTCAGGCGACGGTTTTCTGGTCCGCGCTTTCGGGGACGGAGCAGCGACGCCCATGTTCCAGTTTGCCCAAGGCGGTGACATCCCGTCGTTCATCCAGAAGCGCCTTGCGGACATTGAGGAGGCATCCGGCCATGGTGCGGCCGTAATCCTCCCTGCGTTCAACTTCTTTCGGGAGGAGCGACGCTCGTTCGGTGAGACCGTCCTCAAGGCCGCTGCGTGCAACTTTTTTGCAGCGATCCACGAGGGGCAGCTTGAAGTATGGGTGGAGGATCCTGCTGGGGAGGTGCAGGAATTGACGCTTGACGCCTCCAACCTTGCGGATACGCTGGCCGAATGCCGGGGTCAGAAACGAGCGCAGGCGTTTCTCAGCGGTACCCGAGCCTATGACGCGTACAGCGCGCTGCGGTTCGGAGCCTGCGAGGAGGTGCAAACGGAGGAGGGGGCGGTGTGGGTTCAACTCCACAAGGGGACGGAGAAAACGCATGTCGACCTATGCCGGAACGGCATGTGGATCACGGACGACAAGAAGATCCCCGGATTCTATTATAAGTTCGGTGACCGTCGGCCCTTCCACGCCGTCCTGCTCTTGGATCGGGATGGCGGCAATCTCCACGAGCTGGTACGCAACGCGGAAGGACCTCTGCACGACGCAATTCGTCCCAAAGACCTATCCCAGACCGACGCGAGCAGTCTGAGATCCGCTTTGGCCGAGGTTCGTGATTGGCTGTTGGCTAACACGGACGAGATCAGCGGCGAGTCGTTCGATGTCGATGATTTCCTCGTGATTGACGGCGATGACGTGGCCGGAACGGGTAAGCGGGGCGTGGGCGGCTACCGCGGCGTACCGTCGATCATCCGGCGGCGGGTACCTGGCCATGCAGGTGGACTGGTCGGTCGCGGAAAAGGTTCTCCGAAGAAAGAAGGTGGAAGCGGAAAGACCAATCTCGACCGACCCAGGCGCACGTCCGTGCTCCCTCCCGCGTATCAAGCGGTCTCGCTTCCATTGCCGGACCGTCGTTTCCGCGTGGCTGTAACATGCGCCGAAGCGCGCCGGAATGCGATACTGCGCCTCCGGGTGAACGAAAACGTGGATGCGACATGCGATTCTCTCTGGCATGAGGTCGTCCCCGTTGTCCTTGAAGACATACGTCGCGAAGGAAAACCAGTCGCTGCCGCCGATCTCGTTTGGCACGATGAAGATGTCGTGGGAGTGCGTCTCGGATCGCTGAAGAAGGGCGCGACCGTGAGTATCGAAACGGGCTATCGCACACCAGATGCGTTCGGATCCTGGCGCGGCACTGAGCCATCCCTGTGGGTAGAGGTTGTCGAGAGTGCCGCCGGAGACTCTGAAAAGAACGCGTCATGATAGAGATCATCACAGAGGCAGCGGCGTCCGCCAACACCATAGGGAGTTACCGTCATCCCGTTCTCGAGGAAGGCAATCTTTCGTTCCCTAACGGTCGGTATGTTGTCGCCTTCCCGGAAGATGGAGTCGGCAGTGAGGAACTCAGACTTGAGCACCGGGTCGAGCGAGCCAGCCTGATCAAGCGGCTGATCCGCCAGAAGAAGGCGGAATACGCATGCATCGTGTCTTCCCCCAAGTCGTTTTACCGCCGAACGCTTCTGCAGCGCTCGCCCAGCCAGCGCGTGAGGTGGAGTGATCGGGATCTCGGCGAGCCGCCGCTGTTCACGCCGGTGATCCTCTGTACCGATGCGGTCGCCGTTGACCTCGACTCTGCCCGTGACGAAGTCCACCCAGCTTGGCACGGTATCCGCGTTGAGATTCCTCGTGGCGCACGGCTCGCCGTGGGACATGTCTTCGACCTACGCTCGTCCGTGACTCAGCTCATCACAATACAGCCGGACGAGACCCTGAGCGGAAGCACGTTTCTGGTGGATACAGGTAGCGACCCGTTCCGCTTCGTCGTCAAGTGTGGTCCGGAACTGATCCGCTACTTCCGAAGCGCTCCCCGAAGCGAGACCCGCAGCAACATCATGACACATGTAGTTACAGCGTGTCTCGCCGTGCTGCAGAGGCAGTTTCGCGATCCCGAGGAGTGGGATCGGAACTTGTCCCGCCTCGCGGATCATCTCGCCGGAAAGTACCCCTACGGATGGGACGAAGAGGACTTCCATCCGGAAGAAGCGGCCACCGTGCTGTATCCGCATGTGCTCCCTGACCCGGACGGAGATCGATGACGGATCGCACATACCGCGAACTCTCAGATTCAGACTACACGAAGTTCCGCCGCTCGCTCCTGACCAAGAAGGGGAGCCCACGACAGGTCGAGTTCCTCGAAGCGGCGAAATCCAGCGTCGATTTCGTGGCCTATCTTGACCGTGAGATCGGCACCGTAGGACAATCTGAAGTCGATTTGAGCGAAGTGCCGATGACAGAGAACGAGTTCGGCAATCCACCATCTGACACCGAAACCCGCCTGTACGAGTTGTGGCAGTCGATCGGTTGCCGCATCGCGTCACGAACGACCTTCTGGGCCAATGTGACCCGCCGACACATTCTCGAGGGGCGCATCGACGCATCGTATCTCGCCACGTCACCATCCGTGCCAAGCGGGGCGGCACGCATCGAGATGGCTCTGAGGTCTAGTGGCGCTACGCGCGAAAAGGCAATCGACGACTGCTTGCGTACAGTTCTTCGCCGCCTGGGCGGCATCCCGGAAGCCCGTGGCAAACGTACCGTCTACGTCGACTGCCCCTTCGGACGTGCGTGGTGGAGAGCGTGGTTGGTGCAGGAAGTAGCACAAGGAGACGTCGATATCGCGCGGCAGCTGCGAGCGGTGACCGCCATCAACCTCAGAGGGAGTGGAATACCTATTTGAGACGGAAAGTGACGAAAACGGTGGGGTGCCCGGGAACTTCGAGGAGGTACTGAGAGATGTCGAGTGGGCCCTGATGCGTGTTTCGAACATGGGCTCGCCGAGTCGATCCACGCTCCCAAGCTGGCCGCCAGTGCACGTCCTCACCGCTGTCGGATCGCGCTCGTTACGTGACGACGATCCCGCGAAAGTCAACGCCGCGCGACAGCTGATCGATGCATATTATTGGCGCTCTCTATTCACGAACCGACACGAACGGCAGGCGAACGACCGTCTACACGAGGATCTGGAGGAGCTCTCGAGCGTACTCAAAGGCGAGAGGGAGGTAGGGACTATGCGGATCTTTAGCGATCAACATCATCCGCTCTATCCCTCGGAATGGTTGGCAGAGAGCGTGGGATGGATCGGAAAAAGCCGGATCGGGAAGGCCTTGGTTGCAGGGGTTCTGGCGTCCAAGACGACACCTGTCGATTGGATCACGGGCGAGTTTCTGCGGGCGACCCATATCCGGCAACTTGAGCAGGAGAGGAACTTGGATCGACATCACGTGTTTCCAAAGAAAGTGCTGCTCGAAGCGGGTGTCCCGGAGAGAGAGATAAACAACGGCCTAAACGGCGTGGTGCTGGACAGGCGCACAAACCGGCAGTTCTGGAAGTACCCGCCGCACGAGTACGTGGCGAACGTCACGAGGAAGAAGGGAATCACAGAAGGGGAGTTGCGGGAACGGATCGAGGGGCATCTTGTCCCATACGAGGAAATGATAAGCGTGACAGGAAAAACGCACGTTCGGTATTCGAAATTCCGTTTGGCAAGAGCGAGATTGCTGATGGAGACGATAAGGCAACTCGCGCAGCCGCCCCAATAGCGTCGCCTTCGATCGCCCAACCTCCCGCCGAGCGAACGTGGCCACCACCGGCGGAAGATCACACCGTCTCCGTCCTGGCGTTCAATCCTCGGAGCTTGACGTACAAACCGCCGGCGATACCTTCTTCACCTTCTTCAACCCGATGTCGAGTTGACCGGACATCGGCACATCAACAAGAGACTCCTGCTCCGACCGCGCGGATCGGGGCCGACGAGACCGAAGGAGCCTGCGCATGCGCGATTACGAGATCGTGTACATCTTCCGTTCGAGCCTGACCTCCGAGGAGATCGAGGCGAAACTCGAACGCTACCACGCCGCAATCACGGCCGACGGTTCGGGCGAAATCACCGCCTCGGTCCACTGGGGCAAGCGTCAACTCGCCTACCCCATCAAGAAGCAGCCGAACGGCTACTACGTCGTCGCCCAGTTCACTTCGGCGCCCGATCCGCTCAGGGAGCTGGAGCGCTTGCTGAAGCTCGAGGATGACGTCCTTCGGTACCTGATCGTGATCGCGGAACATCCGCTGCCGCTTCCCGACCCGGCGCCGGAGACGCCCGCCGCAGAGGAAGCCAAGGCAGAAGAACCCGCGGAGGAAGCCAAGGCAGAGGAAGCCAAGGCAGAGGAAGCCGAAGCCGGGGAACCCGAGGTGGAGGAAGCCGCCGCAGATGCCCCCGACGCCGAGGAAGGGTCCGAGACCGACGGGGCCTCCGAGGCGGAGGAGACCGGGGAAGCGGAGGAGACCGGGGAGGCGGAGGAAAGCGAAGAGGCCGGGGAGACGGACGGCGCCGAAGAAGCGGCCGACGAGGCCGACGAGGCTCCCTCCGAAGCCGACGCCGACGCCGACGCCGAAACCGAAGCCGAAGCGGAGGCGCCGACGGACGACGCTGAGGCGGAAGAGCCCGCCGACGCGAAGGAGGAATAGATGGCATTTCGAAAGGCGTGCCGGTGTTGTGTGGCCGGGGGCCGTAAGCCCGGCATCGACTACAAGGATGAACGCGCGCTCGACCGCTATATCTCGGATCGCGGCAAGATCCTGCCGCGGCGAGCCACGGGGTCGTGCGCGCGGCACCAGCGGGCGGTGACGGCAGCGATCAAGCGGGCGAGGTATCTCGCGCTACTGCCGTACATCCGCGGCTACCACGACTAGCCGAGCCCCGGGTGGGGCCGCTGAGGGAACGCTGGAGCGGTCTCTGGCCGGCCGCGGGACTCCTCCTGCTGGTCATGCTGCTGTCTCCGCTGAGTTCGTCGCCGCTCGGGCTCATGGCGATCGTCGGCGTCCCCGCGGCCGTGGCGATTCTGACCTTCGCGCCGCCCCAGTCCGGGTCGGCCGCCCTGGCGCTGCTGCTCCTGGCCGGAGCGGGGCTCGGGTTTCAGGAGGCCGGGCCGCTGTGGTTCATGGAGCGCGGCTGGGCGCTGCTGCTGGCCGGCGGGTTCGTCCTCAGCACGGCACTGGCGCCGGATCGGCGGGTGTTCGACCGGTCGCTGTGGGCGGTCGCGATCGCGGGAGCCACGGTCGCGGTCCTCGCCGTGCTGCGACCCGAGCTTCCGGCGGACCTCGACTGGCGGATCACGGCGCAGTTCAGGCAGGCGCTGGCCGCGTACGACTTCAACGCGTGGGGCGGCCGATCGGTGGAAGCCACGGTGCGCACCATCGCGAGCGTGTGGGCAGCCGTCTACCCCGCCATGCTCGCGCTCGCTTCGATCTCGGCCCTCGGGGTCGTCGGCTACATCCTCGGACGAGTCCGGGGAGAACGGAGGCCGCTCCCGCCGCTGCGGGAGTTCCGGTTCGGCGACCACCTGGCCTGGGTGCTCGTGCTGGGGCTCGCGCTGCTGGTGCTCCCGGCGGGAGCGTGGGCGGAGCGCGCGGGCGGCAACATGGTGACGGCGATGGGCGGCCTCTACCTGCTCCGGGGTCTTGCGGTGCTCGTGTGGCTGGGGGCTTCCGTGCTAAGCTCGGGCTGGGCGATCGCCGTGTGGGTGCTCGCGGCGCTGGTCCTCTACCCGGTGACGGCGGGGGCGGCTCTCGTCATGGGAATCAGCGATACGTGGCTGGACCTGAGGTCGCGTCCGGGGGTGAAAACGGACGGTGGATGAGAACTGGAGGGATCGATGGTTGAAGTGATTCTGAGAAAGGATGTCGCGGACCTCGGCCTCGCCGGCGAGATGGTGAACGTGCGGCCGGGGTATGCGCGCAACTACCTGATTCCGCAGGGGATCGCGCTCGTGGCGACGGAGGGGAACCGGAAGCGGTTCGAGGAGGAGCGGCGCCAGATCGAGCAGTCCGCCGAACGCGAGCGTGAAGCCGCCCAGGAACTGGCGGGCGAACTCGAGGGCAGGGAGGTGAGCTTCGTCCGCCGGGCCAGCGAGAGCGGACGCCTGTTCGGCTCGGTCACGGCCGCGGACATCGCGGACGAACTCGAGAAGGAAGGCGTCGCCGTGGACCGCCGCACGATCCGGCTGGACGATCCGATCAAGGACCTCGGCGAACACGAAGTTCCGGTGAGAGTCCACGTGGACGTCGAGCCCAGGCTCAAGGTGTCCGTGGTCGCCGAGGAATAGCGAGCGGTCCGCGACCGATGGTGCACGATCCGCTCCCGCTCGACGAAGTGTGGCGCCGGCTCTCGGAACGGGGAGCCCCTTCCCCGGAACTCCGCAGCGTGGCGGAGGCCGCGCTCGAGAGGAACGCGCGCCTCCCGATGATCCTCGACTTGCGGGGGCTGTCGGATGTCACCGACTTCTTCCTCATCGCGACAGGCGACTCCGACACGCACGCCCGCGCGATCAGCGAGAACATCCTCGATCGAACGCGCGAGGACGGGTTCCGGCCGGTCGGCGTGGAGGGGTTGAACGCGGGTCGCTGGGTGCTGATGGACTACGTGGGCCTCATCGTGCACGTCTTCCTGGGCGAAGTCCGGGAGTTCTACCGGCTCGAGCGGCTGTGGGGCGACGCCCCCATCTTCGAACTGGAGTGAAGCGGGGCCGGGGCCGTTCCGCGACCGAGTACACGACACTAGTTTGTAGGGCCATGAATCGTGCGAAGTTGCCGGCTGCGCTCCTTCTCCTGCTTGGGGTCGGGGGTGTTTCCGGCGCCTGCGGAAGCCCTCCGGAAGATCAGCCGGACCCCCTCGAAGGCGCGGCGCTCGTCTCCGGGTCGTCGCTCGAGCGGTACGGGCTCCTCGTCATTCCGCACGACGGCGGCGTCGCACAGTTCCGTTCCATCGAAAGCCCGTCCACCGTGCGCTGGACCGGACGCCTGCCTCTCGGAAGCGTCACGGCGGCCCATTCGCTCGGTTCCGCGGTCGTGCTGCGGCGGGGGTCGCGGCTTCGCCTCTACACGACCTCGCCGGTGGAGGCCGACACCCCGCTTCCCGACGCGCCCGCCGACGCGCGCTGGATCGCCTCGCCTTCGGGGGGCGCCTTCGTGTCGGGGGAACGGATCCTCGCCATCACCCCCACCCGTACCGCGGAGGTGACGGCCGGTGGCGCCGTGCACTGGGCGGCCCCCGCCGCCGGAGACCGGGTCGTCGCCCTCGTTGAAGGCGCGAGCGGACCGGAACTCGCGGTATGGGAGGCCGGGGAATCGCGGCCCGCGACGACTCGGGTCGTCGGCGCGAGCGGCCCCGTCGCGCTTGCGGGCTGGGGCCGAACGATCGTGACGGCGTCCGGGGATGGAAGGGGACTGACGGAGTGGTCGATTCCCGAACTCGAACCGGTGGAGGGGACGGAGATCGGCGGCGCGCCGTCGGCCCTGGCCATCTCCCCCTCGCAGCACCGCGTGTTTGCGGCGTCGGTCGACCGGCCGCGCTTCACGGTCATCGACCGCTACGACTGGCGCGAGGTCGGATCCTCGCGGCTCGAGGCGCCCCTTGAGGCGTTGCGGCCCGGCATGACGGGCGGTCGGCTCGTAGCCTGGGATGGCTCGAACGCGTGGTCGGCGAGGGCGGGAGAGGCCGGTTTGAATGCGGTGCCCGGAGAGTGGCGCGCGGACCTGCCGCTCGCGCTGCCGGGCGGGGCGGTGCTCGTGTCCACGGAAGGCGGCCTCGCTCTCCTCCGCCCGGAGGGCGAAGTCGCCGCCGTGGAAGGGCCCGCCGACGCCTGGTGGCTCCCCTTCCGATGGGGGCGCCGCCTGCCCGTCGCCTCCGCCGCCGTGGTGCCGGAGGACACGCTGGAAGATGCCGAAGAGGCGCTCGATGCGCTCGCCGACAGCGTCCCGCCCGGCCGCATCGGACTGTTGACGGTGGGGAGGACGTCGAACCGCAGCCCGCGAACCCTCGGCGATCCCGTACCGGGGGACCCCTTGCCGGAGCTTCCCGCCGGGTTCTATGCCGTCGCTCAGTCCTCGCGGCAGATGGCCGCGCTCGGACAGGTGCGTCAGCTCCTCGACCGGTCGGGCTATTCGACGCACGTGTTGCGCCGGATGGACGAGGCCAGCGACATCTGGTATCGGCTCCTCGTCGGGCCGTACGAGACGCGCCCCGATGCCGAGGGGGCGGCGCTCGAGTTGCGGCGGGAGAGGGGGATCGATGCGTGGATTCATGAGGAAGGAGATCAGGCGGTGAGGCGAGACCCGTGAGCGCCCGCGCCCCGGCCCCGTTCGCGTGGGAACTGCCCGGCGATGCGCGGATCGTTGCACTCGTGTTCCAGCGTTCGGAGGCGGAGAGAAGCGCTACGGCGATTGACGCGATCGCCACCTCCATCGCCCGCCGGCGGAGACGGACGCTCGTCCTGAACTCCGAATCCGGGCCGTCGCCCCTCGACGAACTGGCTGGCGCGTCCGAACGGACAGATTCCGGCGGCATGGCCGGGTTCCTCGGAGGCCAGTCCGGACTTGCCGGGATCGCCGTGCGCCGCGCGGACTGTCCCTATGTATATCTGCCGGCGGGACAGGTGCCGGAAGGCGTGATCGGACTGCTTGAGTCCGCCGCGCTCGAGCGCTTCGTCTCCCGCGTAAAGGAGCAGGGTGGGACGCTCTTCATCACCATGTCCGATCGCGGGCGCCCCTCCGATGGCCTGCTCGATCTCCTCGACGGGTACGTCGCCGTGGGAAGGGTGCCCCCGGAGGATCACGGCATGCGGTGCTACGGTCACGTGCTTTTCGAGTCGAGCACGTCGGACGCGTCGAGCGAGTCGGAGGCGTCGAGTGCGGTCCCCGAGGCGACGCCCGCGGAAGGCGCGACCGAGCCACCGGAACCCGCGCCTCCACCGGAACCCGAGCTCCCGGCGGAAGCCGAGCCCCGGCTGGAATCCGAGCCCCGGCTGGAATCCGAGCCCCGGCCCGAACCCGCGGCCCGGCCGACCCCCGAGCCCGGGCCGGACGCCGCCCCCGCGGGCTCGGGGCCAGCGACCGGACGGGCCCGGGGCCGCCGCCCGCGCGCGCCGCTCGTCGCGGCGCTGGTGATCGCGGCGCTGGCGGTCGGGAATTGGTGGGCGTACAGAAACGGCTGGTTCGACCGCGCCATCTCCCGCGTCGGATCGCTGATCGGAGGTTCGGAGGAGACTCCGGCGGCGGTGGCGACGCCTGTGACGCCCGCGGACGATGGCCCGGCTACCCAGGCTGCGAACACCCCGGCGGACGCATCGGAGGACACCTCAGCGGACGACATCCCGTCGTCCGCGGTTGCCGCCGCCTTCGAGTCGGCCGCCGAGCGGCCGTACTCCGTGCTACTGGGGAGCTTCGTGGATCCGGGCGAGGCGGCGGAGCGCGTGGCGGAAATCCGCGCGCTCCGCGGAGACGTGCTGTACGTCATGGCCCCGACGACGATTCGCGAGGTCCGGTATCAGAGGATCCTCGCCGGGGCCGTCGCAAGCGAGGCGGAGGCCGCCACTCTCATGGAGGAACTCGCGTCGGCCGGCGTGGCCCGGGAGGCGAACGCGTGGCTCCTTCGTCCCGTGAGATTCGCGTACGACCTCGGCGTGTTCGCGGAGCGTCCCGGGATGGAGGCGCGGATCGCCGAACTCGCGTCGCTCGGCATCCCCGCGTACAGCCTCGAGACGTCGCTCGACGGCCGGCCGGTCTTCAGGGTGTACGGGGGTGCGTACGAGAACGAGGCGGCCGCCGCCCCCATGCGCGACCTCCTCGAAGCGGCCGACGAAACCGCGGCACTCGTCGAGAGGCGCGGCGGCGCTCCCTCAATCCCCTGAGCGGCGCTTGAAGATCAAGGCCCTGACCCTGCGTGGATTCAAGTCGTTCGCCGACCGAACGCGGATCGAACTGCACCAGGGCATCACGGCCGTCGTCGGCCCGAACGGCTGCGGAAAATCGAACCTCTCCGACGCGCTGCGCTGGGTTCTGGGAGAGCAACGCCCCACGGCGATCCGCGGATCCCGCATGGAGGAGGCGATCTTCGGGGGGACGGAGGCGCGTCAGCCCATCCACCGGGCCGAGGTTCTGCTCGAGCTCTCGAACGAGGACGGCGTGCTTCCCGTGCCCTACGCCGACGTCGCGATCGGCCGCACGGTCTACCGCGGGGGAGAGAGCGAGTACACGCTCAACGGAACGGCCTGCCGGCTCAAGGACATCCTGGATCTGTGCCGGGACACCGGGCTGGGCTCGAACGCCTACGCGATGATCGAGGGCCGCATGGTGGACGCGATCCTCTCGGATCGCGCCGAGGAGCGCCGGACGCTGTTCGAGGAAGCGGCCGGGATCGGGCGCTACAAGGACCGTCGCCGGATCGCGACCCGCCGGCTCGAGCAGGCGGATGGCGACCTGCAGCGGCTCGATGACGTGCTCGTCGAGGTGGCGTCCAAGGTTCGCTCCCTCGCGCAGCAGCGGGGACGGGCCGAGCGCCACGCGAAGCTGCGTGCCCGGCTCCTGCAACTCGAGATCGCCGTCGCCGACGCCCAGCTCGAAGCCACCACCCGCCGGTTGGCCGAAGCCAGGGCCGAGTTCGAGCGCCTCGAGCCGGACGCGGGCCCGGACCATGTGGATCTGAGTACGGCGGAGACCCGGGCGGAAACGCTTCGTCTCGAGTACACCGAAATGGAGCGGGAGCGGGCCGGTCTCGCCCGCAGCCTGGAGGAAGCCCGGCGCGCCGTGGAGGAACAGGAGCGCGCCCGTCTCCTCGCCGGGGCGAGGGGTTCGAGCGCGCGCGACCGACTCGGGACCCTTGAGGAGGAGGTGCGCCGGAACGAGCGCCGCCGCGGGGACCTGCGCGAGCGCGTGGAGGAAGCGCGGTCCGCCCTGAAGGAGGGGGAGTCACTCGCCGCCGAGGGTGCCGCGACGACGGCTGAACTCGCGGTTCGGGCGGAGGCGCTGGCTGAGACGGCCCGCACGGCCGCGCGCGAGCGCGCCGCCGCCCGCGAGGCGCTCGACGAGGCGCGCCGCGAGATGGACCGCTGGACGCTCGAACTCGGAGTGAGAGAGGTTCGGGCCCGAGACCGCAGCGAGGAACTCGAGCGGCGCCGGCCGGCCCTCGATGCGCTCGCCGCCCAGGAGCGCGGGCTTCGGAAGGAGGCGGAGAGCGCGTCGGAACGCGTGGCGCGGGCGGACGGGACGCTGAAGGATGCGCGCGACCGGCTGCGGGCGGCCCGTGAAGCCGCGGTTGCCGCGGAGACGGCGCTGCGTCGCGCCCGCGATGAAGCGGCCGACCTCGAGGGCCGCCTCGCCGCCGCGCGCGCGCGCGCCTCGAGTCTCGGATCCCTGGTGGGGTCGAGCGCGCTGCTCCCCGAGGCCGTTGCCGAGCTGCTGAGGGACCGGAGCGCGATCCCCGGACTCCACGGCGCGCTGTCCGAGTTCATGGAGGTTTCCGCTCCCTGGGCGTCGGCGGTCGAATCTCATCTCGGCCCGTACCTGCACGGCGTCGTCGTGCGCGATTGGTCCGCGGTCCGGGAGGTCGAGAGATGGCTGGCGGAGCAGGGCGGCGAGGAGGCGGTCCTCGTGCTCCCGCTCGATCCGGGCCCGCTTCCGGGGCCGCCGGAGGCGGACGCGCCCCTCACGCGACACGTTGACGCGAAGGGGGCCGGTGCGGTCTGGGTGAAGGCGCTGCTCGAGGGCGTCGAGGTCCCGTCCGGCGGCGAACTGGCGCCGCGCCCGCACGCCTGGGTGGATCCCGAGGGGCGGCGCCAGGACCGGTGGGGCGGTGTCTACGTCGGAGGCGCCGCCTCGGAGGGACTCCTGAGCCGGCGGGCCGAACTCGGGGCCCTGCGCGAGGAAGCGGCGGCGCTGGAAGAGGAGCGCGCTCGCTCGCGGGAAGCGGTGAAGGAGCTGGGGGCCGCCGCCTCGGAGGCGCTCGCCGGGGCCAACGCGCTGGAGCGCTCGGCGTCTGACGCGGAGTCGGCGCGCCGCGAAGCCGAAGCCGATCGGACCTCGGCGGAGGCGCGGCTCGTCAGGCTGGACCGCGAGCGCAGCGAACTCGCCGGCCGGATCGAACAACTGGAGGCGTTCGGCGAGGATGAGGTGTCGCTCTCGGCGGACGACGACGCCCGTGCCGGCGAACTGGACCGCAGCGTCTCGGAGTGGTCCTCCACGTGCGAGGAGGCGCGACAGAAGGCCGACGACGCCCGCGCCGCCGCCGACGCGGGGAAGGCCGAACTTCACCGCGCGGAGCTGGCGCAGGCGCGGCGGGAGGCCGAGGTCGAGAATCGACGCGCAGTGGAGAGCCGCCTCACCGAAGCCGCGGAAGACGCGGAGGAACGGTCGCGGGCGCTGGCGCGGGAAGTGGACGGGCTCCACGCCGCGATCGCCGACAGCGAGGCGCGGGCCGAGGAGCTGGAGGCGTCGATCGGGGCCGCGCTCGAAACCAGGACGCGGCGCGAAGAGGATCTGTCGGAGTTGGAACGGCGGATCGGCGAACGCCGCGGACGACTGGACACGCTCGAGTCGGAGCTGAGCGAGGCGCGACGGCTCGAGCGCAAGCGCGTGGAGGCCCGGCATCGGCTCGAGCTGGAGATCACGCAGCTGGAGGCGGGGGAGTCCGGGATTCGCGGCCGCGTCGAGGCGGAGTGGGATGCCCCGCTCGAAGAACTCCGGGAACGCGTCGATCCCGTCGACGACGCGGATCCCGCCGAATGGGAGCCGGAGCTGGAGCGCGTGCGGCGCTCGATCGCCCGCATCGGTCCGGTCAACCTCCTCGCGCAGCGCGAATACGAGGAGGAACAGAAGCGTCTTGAGTTTCTGACGGGACAGCGCGACGACCTGACCCGCGCGCGCGACGACCTCCGCACCTCGATCCGCCGGATCAACCGGCAGGCGACCTCCGCGCTCCTGGAGACGTTCGAGCAGGTGAGGACCAACTTCCACCGCACCTTCGACACCCTCTTCGAGGGCGGACAGTGCGATCTCCGGTTCGAGAATCCCGATGACGCCCTTGACTCCCCGATCGAGATCTCGGCCAGCCCCCGCGGCAAGAAGACGCAACGGATCCACCTCCTCTCCGGCGGCGAACGGGCCCTGACCGCGCTCGCGCTGCTGTTCGCGATCTACCTCGCGAAGCCGAGCCCGTTCTGCCTGCTGGACGAGGTGGACGCGCCGCTGGACGAGACGAACATCCTGCGGTTCGTCCGCATGCTGAAGGAATTCAAGGAAGAGACCCAGTTCATCGTCATCACGCACAATCCGCGAACGATCGAGAACGCCGACTGGATCTACGGCGTGACGATGCAGGAGGCGGGCGTCTCCTCGATCGTCGGCGTGGAGCTCAACTCCGCCACGCAGAACTCCGCCACGCAGGTGGCGTGAGCGAGACCGAACCCGCGGGGCACGGGCCGGCCGGAAGGGCCGGGGCCGAGCTGGTCGTCGTCGGGTGCGGCACCGTCGTCCCTGAAGCGGACCGGGCCGCCTCCTCCTACTGGGTCTCGTCCCCGGGTACGGGATCCGCGGCACCCGCGCACGTCCTCTTCGACTGCGGTCCCGGAGCCCTGCAGGCGCTCGCCCGCCTCGGCCTGCCCTGGGGGGAGGTCACCGACCTCGCGATCACCCACTTTCACGCGGATCACGTCGGCGCGCTGCCGGGGCTCTTCTTCGCGCTGAAACACGGCCTTCCCCGGCCCCGCAGCCGGCCGCTCACGGTGTGGGGTCCAGCGGGCGCCCGCGGGTTCCTCGCGAGGCTTGCGGGCGCCTATGGGGACTTCATCCTGGCCCCCGGTTTCCCCGTCCTCATCGAGGAACTCCCGCCGGGCGCAGCCCGCGACCTGGGCGGAGGCCGTCGGCTCGAAGCCCACAAGACGCCGCACACCGAGGAGAGCGTCGCGTGGCGGCTGGAAGGCGAGGCGTTCAGCTTCGGGTACACCGGCGACTCGGGGCCGTCCGCGGAACTGGGCCCGTTCATGCGCGGGGTGAGCGCCCTCGTCTGCGAGTGCTCGATCCACGACTCGGAGGCGGCGGACAACCACCTGTCGCCCGCCCGCGTCGCCGAGTTGGCGACCGCCGCGCGCCCGCGCCTTCTCGTGCTCACGCACATCTACCCGCACTTCCGAACGCAGCACGACGTCGCCCGTCTCGTGGCCGAGGCCGGATACGACGGAGATGCCTGCATCGCGAGGGAGGGGCTCCGGGTCTCGTTGACGAACGGGTGACACCAGTGGAGTATCCTGCTCCTGCCGGCGCCGCGCGGAGCGGGCCGGAGGTTCACGGCCCTGCCGCGCCGCGCGCGCGCACGACGGGCGAACGTCACCCACGGGGGGAACGATGCTGGTGGTCATGAAGCACGGCGCCACGGACGGGCAGGTCCGGGACGTGGTCCGCGCGATCGAGGACATGGGATACCGCGCTCGGCCCATGCCGGGCGCCCAGCGCACGACCGTGGGCCTGGTCGGCAACGATGGACGCGTCGAGGAAAGCCGGCTCGTGGGAATCGAGGGTGTGCTCCGCGTCATTCACGTGTCGCCGCCCTACAAGCAGGTGAGCCGGGAATGGTGGCCCGAAGACACGATCATCGACCTGTCCAACGGCGTGCGGGTCGGGGAGAAGGACGTCGTCGTCATGGCCGGCCCGTGCTCCGTGGAATCGCGCGAACAGATCCTGGAGACCGCGCACCGGGTCGCGGAAGCCGGGGCGACCGTGCTGCGCGGTGGCGCCTTCAAGCCGCGGACCTCGCCCTACTCCTTCCAGGGGTTGGGGGAAGAGGGGTTGCAGTTGCTCGCGCGCGCGCGGGAGGAGACCGGCCTCGCGATCGTCACCGAGGCGCTGGACACGGAGAGCATGGGCCTCGTCGCCGAATACACCGACGTCATCCAGATCGGCGCGCGGAACATGCAGAACTACTCCCTGCTGCGCGCGGCGGGCCGGGCCGGCAAACCGGTGCTCCTCAAGCGCGGGCTCTCCGCGACGATCAAGGAGTTGCTGCTCGCCGCGGAGTATGTCGTCGCCGAGGGCGAATCACGCGTGATGCTGTGCGAGCGCGGCGTCCGCAACTTCGACACACACGCGCGGAACCTCTTCGACCTCACCGCCATCGTGACGATCCACGAGCTGTCTCACCTCCCGGTCGTGGCGGACCCCAGCCACGGCACGGGGGCCCGATCGAAGGTCGGACCGATGGCGCGGGCCGCGGTGGCGGCCGGAGCGGACGCGCTCATCCTCGAGGTCCATCCCGATCCCCCGACGGCGGCGTCGGATGGCCAACAGTCTCTCACGTTCGAGCAGTTCGATGCGCTGATGGTCGAGCTTCACGCCATCGCCAACGCCATCGGCCGCCGGATCGCGCGCGCCCGCGTCCCCGCCCACGGCTGACCGGACCCGGCGCGTCCGGGCCGCGACGAAGAGCGGCCTCGGCAGCCTGGGCGAGCGAATCGCCGCGCGTCACCTGGCGGATGAGGGGTACGAGATTCTCGAGCGCAACTGGCGCGTCGGGCGGCTGGAGATCGATCTGGTCGTCCGGATCGGGGATACGGTGGCCTTCGTCGAAGTAAAGACCCGCCGCCCCGGCGTGCAGGCGCCCGAGGAGGCGCTCTCCCGTGCCCAGCGGCGAAGAATCCGCCGCGCGGCCGGAGCATGGCTCAGCCGGCATCCCGGCGCCGCCGCGGAGGCCCGCTTCGACGTCGTGGCGGTAGAGGTCGATCACCGCGGAGGGTGCCGGGTCCGGCACATCCCGGAGGCCTTCTACGGCGAGGATGCATGAGGGTTTTTTCTGGCCGCTGCCCCGGTCGGCCGATAAGATAACGGTGCCCCAGGCCCGTGGGGCCGGAGCGCGCAAATCCCGTCAGGACCGTGAAGGTAGCAGCGGTAAGCGTGTGACGGTCGCCACGGCCCGCCTGGGGTCGTTCGCCCGATGTCGGCGTCCCCGCGTCGCGGGGCGCGGTCGCCCTCAGACCCGAAGGAGTCCAAGCCGGCCGGGACGGTGACCCGGCCGACCCAGATGGCTCACGAGCCCTTGTACCGCACCGCGCTGGCCAGAACCTACCGGCCCCGAGGTTTCTCGGAGCTGATCGGACAGGACCACATCGCGCCCACGCTTAAGGCCGCGATCGAGTCCGGGCGGGTTGGCCACGCGTATCTCTTCTGCGGTCCCCGCGGGGTCGGGAAGACGACGACCGCACGCATCCTCGCGATGGCCCTGAACTGCCCCGACCGCTCGGACGGCGAACCATGCGGCACGTGTCCCTCGTGCGAGCGGATCTGGTCCGGAGGCGCCTCGCTCGACGTAGTGGAAATCGACGCGGCGAGCCACCGGGGCGTCGAGGATGCGCGGGACCTCCGCCGCCGGGCCGCGTACGCCCCCACGAGCGAGGAGCGCTACAAGATCTACATCCTCGACGAAGCGCACATGCTCACGCGCGACGCGTGGAACGCGCTCCTGAAGATCCTCGAGGAGCCGCCGCCCCGCGTGATCTTCGCCTTCGCCACCACTGAGCCGCAGAAGATCGAGCGCGGCGCGGCTCCCGTCATGTCGCGGTGCCAGCGATTCGACTTCCGGCGGGTCTCCGTGCAGGACATCGCGAGCCGCATGGAGACGGTGCTCGATGCGGAGGGCATCCCGGCCGAGCCGGGGGCGCTGCGGGCGATCGCGCGCCGGGCCGAAGGCGGCGTCCGCGACGCACTCTCATCCCTCGACCAGGTGCTCTCTTTCCGGGGAGACGCGGTCGAACTCGTCGATGTCCGCCGCATGCTCGGGCTCGTTGACGAAGATCGATATCTCGCCTTCTTCGAGATCGCGGCGAACGGGGATCGAGCGGGCGTGTTCGCCTTCGTTCAGGCCCTGCTCGACGATGGGCACGACCCCGCGGAGTTCCTGCGCGGACTCGGCGACGCGCTGCGGACCCTCCTCGTGCTGAGGCTCGATCCGGCCGCCGAGGCGGTCGAACTCCTGCCCGAGTCGCGCGAGCGGTTCCTCGCCGCCGCCGGGGCCCTGGTTCCCGCCGACCTGCTCAGGATGCTGGCTGCGCTCAGCGAGTTCGAGGCCTCCGGCATGCTCCACCGGTCCTCGCAGCCGCGCATCCAGCTCGAGGTGCTGCTGCTCCGTCTCGTCCGCATGGAATCGACGGTCGAACTCGAGGAACTCCTGGCCGCCCTCGGCGCCCCTGCCGGCGAGCCCGCACCGCGCAGGCGAGCGCCGGAGCAGGCCCGGCGTCCGCGCGAGAAGCGTCCTTCGCCGCCCGCGCCCGCCGACCGGTCCCCGCCGCCGACGCCCCCTCAGCCCCCCGCGGCCGAGGCGGAGGAGGCCCCGGCCCCTGCGCCCGCCCCGGCCCCGGAGCCCGTCGCGGAAGGCCGCACCGGCTCGGCGCCCGCGTCCCGGGTTCGCGACGCGTGGGCCGGGGCGGTCGCCGAGGTGACGGGGCTGGGTGGAATGTCCGGTCTGGCCCTGCACGGCACGGAGGTCGACGGTCTCGTGGATGACGAGGTCCGGCTCCGCGTACAGGCCGGGCTGCGGGAGGAACTGGAGAAACTGTTCAAGGACGAGTCGCGTTCCGGCCCCCTGCGCGCGAATCTCGCGGAACGCCTTGGGCTGCCGACCGTGAAGTTCACGATCGTCGACCACAACGGCGGCCGCATGACCGCCGGGGAAGCGGCCCGGTCGCGGGTCGAACGATTGATGGACGGAAACCCGCAGCTCCGGGAAGCCGTCAAGGAACTCGACCTCACCCTGAAGGAGTAGGAGAAACCGAGTGGACGGCGTGAACATCCAGCAGTTGATTCAGCTCAGTCAACAGATGCAGTCGCGCATGAGCGAAATGCAGGAGAAGCTCGAGCGTGAGACGATGACGGCGGCTTCGGGCGGCGGGATGGTCGAAGTGACGGTGGACGGCCAGGGCAACATCAAGGGCGTCTCCATCGACCCCTCCGCGGTGGACCCGCAAGAGGTCGAGATGCTCGAGGACCTCATCGTCGCCGCGGCCTCCGCGGCGCAGCAGCGGGCGAAGGACCGCATGGAGAGCGAGATGCGCCAGGCGGCGGGAGGCCTGCCCCTGCCGGGTCTGGGTAATTTCCTCGGCCGTCCGTGAACGCGATCGAAGCGCTCGTGGGCGAACTCGGCCGGCTCCCGGGGATCGGCCGCAAGACCGCGCGGCGGCTGACCTATCACCTTCTCAAGAGTTCGAAGGACGATGCCCGGCGGCTGGCGCGGGCCATCGAACGGGTCGCGGCGGAGGTCCGCGTGTGCGGCGACTGCGGCAACCTCAGCGACATGGAGCCGTGCGAGTACTGCCGCAGTCCGAGGCGCGATCCGGGACAGGTGTGCGTCGTGGAGGAAGCCTCGGACATCCCGGCGATCGAGAATTCGGGGAACTTCGGAGGCCTGTATCATGTACTTGGCGGACGGTTGTCCCCTCTCGACGGGGTAGGCCCCGAAGACCTGAACATCCGGGCCCTGCTGCGGCGTCTCGACACGCCGGTCCGGGAGGTGATCATCGCGACGAACGCGAGCGTCGAGGGTGAGGCGACGGCGACGTACCTGCAGCGCCTGCTCGCCTCGGCCGCCGACGTCACGGTCACGCGGCTCGCCCGCGGGCTGCCCGTGGGGGGGGACCTGGAGTACGCCGATGGGGTGACGATCGCCGAAGCCTTCGCTGGCCGACGGGAGATGTAGGGAACCGATGACGACTCGAATCGAATACGAGGACGCGGACCGCCGTTCCGCGACGGGTTGGAAGATCGCGGCTGCGGCCCTGCTCGGCGCCGCCGCGGCCGTCGGTCTCGGGATTTATCTCGCGCGAGACCAGATGCGGCGCCACCGGCGCGAACTGTTCAGTCCGCATCCGCTCCGGCGCCTGGCGGCGCTCGGATACCTGAAATCGCACCCATCGGTAGACGATCTGCCGCTGCTGAGAGATTATCTGGCATGGGAGGAGCGGCCGCTCCTTCGCAAGCGCGCGATGGCGGTCCTGGAGAGTCTCGAGAGCGTGCTCGCGGGCGACGAAAACAAGCTAGAGGGCGGAGACCCACACTGAATCTCCCGAACGCGATTACCACGGGCAGGATCCTCGCGGCCCCCGTCGTGACGGCGCTGCTCCTGCAGCCCCGGCCGACGCCCCGCATGGTCGCGTTCGTCGTCTTCGTCGTCGCCGCGCTCTCGGACCTGTGGGACGGACACCTGGCCCGGGCCCGCGGCGAGGTCACGACCTTCGGCAAGATGATCGACCCGCTGGCCGACAAGCTGCTGCTCGTCGCCGCCCTCATCCCCGTCTACAGCATCAATCTCGGGCAGGCGGGAACCCCCTCCCTCCCTGTGTTCCACGTCATTCCGCTCTGGGCCATCCTCATCTTCCTGGGGCGCGAAGCGCTGATCACGCTGCTCCGGTCGTTCGCCGCGCGGCGCGGCCGGATCGTCGCGGCGCAGATCCTGGGCAAGAGGAAGGCGCTCGCGCAGAACATCTTCATCGGCTCCGCGATTCTCTGGGTTGCGTTCCTGACCCCCGGCTTCGTGGCCCCCGGCGGCTGGGCGTGGGAGGCGTTCTCCGCGTTCCACGGCTGGTTCACGACGACCTTTCTCACCCTCGCCGTGCTGCTCACCCTGGCCTCCGCCGTGACCTACCTGGGCATGTTCTCGCGCGTCATGGCGGGGCGCCATTCGTAAGCGCGGTCCGGCGCTGTTCGAGGCCGCCTCGGCGCTCATCGAAAGCCTGCGGGAGAGGGGTCACACCCTCGTGCTCGCCGAGAGTTGCACGGGCGGCCTGATCGGCGCCGCCCTCACCGCCGTACCCGGGGCTTCGGAGGTTTTGTGGGGTGGGCTGATAAGCTACGATGACGCCGCCAAGCGGGCGTTGCTGAAGGTGTCGCAGGCGTCGCTCCGCCGGCACGGCGCCGTCTCGCGGACGGTGGCGGAGGAGATGGCGGCCGGGGCGCGGCGCGTGGCGGAGAGCACCTGGTCCATCGCCGTCACGGGGATCGCCGGGCCCTCGGGCGGAACCGCCGACAAGCCCGTGGGCACGGTGTGGATCGCCCACGACGGCCCCTCTCGCGACGCGCGGCGCCACCGCTTCGGGGGGAACCGGGACGAGATCCGGGAAGCGGCCGCGCTCGAAGCGATGCGCTGGCTGAATTCACGGCTTTGACGAGCATACTCGAGGATATTCGATGGGAACGAAGGACCTGGAGCAGGAAATGAAGAGCGCGGCGCCCGAGGATGTCGCTCCGGAAGATGCCGCGCCGGAAGATGCCGCATCGGAGGCCTCCGCTGACGCGGCCGGCCGGGACGCGCCCGAGGATGCTTCGGAGACGCCCGGGCACGTAGACGAAGTCCGCCCGCCGGAGTCCGGCGATGATCCCGGGCCCGAGGGCGAACTCGCGGCGCTGCAGGACCGCCACCTCCGGCTTGCGGCGGAGTTCGACAACTTCCGGCGCCGGACGAGACGCGAGCTGGGGGACGCGGGAGAGCGGGCGCGCGCGGACCTCGCCGGCAAGCTGCTCGAACTGGTGGACGACCTGCAGCGCGTGGCCGGGACGCCACTCGAAGGCACGACGACGGAGGCGTTGCACGAAGGGATCGGGCTGGTGGCTCGGAAGTTCGCGAAGGTCCTCTCCGACGCCGGAGTGGAGCCGGTGGACCCCGTGGGGGAGCGCTTCGACCCCAACCTCCACGACGCGCTCATGATGACCCCGACCCACGACCCGGAGCAGGACGAACTCGTGTCGCAGGTCGTCCTCATCGGATACCGGCTCGGCGACCGGCTGCTCCGCCCCGCGCGCGTCACCGTCTACCGCCACGAAGCCGAAGCTTCCTGATCCGATGGCGACGCAGGCGAAGGACTACTACAAGATTCTCGGGGTCGCCGAGAACGCGAGCGCGGACGAGATCCGCAAGGCCTACCGCAAGCTCGCGAAGGAACACCACCCGGACGCGAACGCGGGCGATCCGAAGGCGACGGAGAAGTTCAAGGAGGTGTCGGAAGCCCACGGCGTCCTCTCGGACCCCGACAAGCGTACCAAGTACGATCGCGTGCGGAAGTACGGAGGTCTCGGCGCGTTCGGTCCCGGCCAGCCGGGAGGAGCCCCGGGTGGGACGGGAAGCTTCAAGTTCGAGGATCTGTCCGACCTGGGCGGCATCGGCGGCATCTTCTCCTCGATCTTCGATTTCGGGAAGAAGGCGAAGTCGGAGGAAGAGGGGCCGAAGCGGGGCCGCAACGTCGAGTATCTGGTCACGGTTCCTCTCCGCACGGCGGCGCGCGGCGGCCGGGTCGCCGTCACGGTGCCAATCAACGAGGAGTGCGCGACGTGCGACGGGGACGGGGCCGCGCCCGGCACGTCGCTGAAGCGCTGCCCCGAGTGCGAGGGCCGGGGCGAAGTCACGTTCGGGCAGGGCGGGTTCTCCGTCAGGCGCCCGTGTCCCGTGTGCGTGCGCCGCGGGATGGTGCCGGAGACGCCGTGCTCCAGTTGCTCCGGGCGCGGCCAGGTGAACACGCGGCGCAAGCTCAGCGTGAAGGTGCCCGCGGGAGTCGAGAACGGGTCGCGCGTCCGCATCTCCGGCAAGGGTGAGCGCGGTCCGGGTGGCGGCCCCGCGGGCGATCTCATCATCAGGTTCCAGGTCGACCCCGACCGCTTCTTCACCCGGGACGGGCTCGACCTCGCCTGCGAAGTGCCGATCAACGTGGCGCAGGCGATCCTCGGCTCGAAGGTGAAGGTGAGGACGATCGGCGGGAACAGGGTCGTGCTCAGAATCCCGCCAGGTACCCAGAGCGGCACCACGTTCCGGATCCGGGGCCAGGGCATCAGGCGCGGCGAGAACCGCGGCGACCAGCTCGTCAAGGTGGTCGTGGAGACGCCCGACCTCTCCGGCGAGGGCCTGCAGAAAGTGAAGGACCTCGCGCAACAGGAGGGCCTCTCCTACTGACGCGCGGCGCCGGCGGGCACGTCGCCGGCGGTCTCCCGCCGACCGTCAGTTCGAGACGATGATGCCGCCGCCGAGGACGAGGTCGTCCCGGTAGAGCACGGCGCTCTGTCCCGGCGTGATGGCCGACTGCGGGATGGGCAGCTCCAGCGAGAAGCCGGTCTGCGTCGCCTCGATGACCTCCGCGTCGACGATCGCCGCCCCATGCCGAATCCGGACGCCGAGGCGCTCGCCGGGGGCGGGAGGCTCGGCCAGCCAGTTCGCGCCCCGCGCGCCGATGCGCGAGCGCGCCAGCGAGGCCCGCGGCCCGATGATCACGTCGCGCGACTCCGGGCGGATCTCGAGCACGAACATCGGCTCGGGAAAGCCACCCGGGAGCCCCTTGCGCTGCCCCACCGTGTAGTGCGCGTAGCCCGGGTGCTCGCCCGCGTCCGAGCCGTCCTCGAAACGGATGGCGCCGGGCAAGAGGGCGGGGTGGTCTTCCGGCAGGTACCGGCGCAGCACCCCGGCGTAGTCGTTGTCGGGGACGAAACAGATCTCGAACGACTCAGGCTTGTCCGCCGTGTCGAGGCCGAGCCGCCGCGCCTGCGCCCGGACCTGCGGCTTCGTGAGCTCGCCGACCGGCAGCAGAAGGCGGTCGAGCGCCTCGCGGGGCATCCCCCACAGGAAGTACGTCTGGTCCTTGTGGTCGTCCGCGCCGAGGTGGAGTTCCGGCGGGCCGGAGCGGGGCCGGACCACGCGCGCGTAGTGCCCGGTCGCGAGCCAGCGGCAGTCCAGCGCATCCGCCCGCACGAGGAGGTCGCGGAACTTCGTGAAGCTGTTGCAGCGGACGCACGGGATCGGCGTGCGGCCGGCCGCGTACTCCGACACGAAGTCGTCGATCACGTCGCGCGTGAACTCCTCCTCCACGTCGAACACGTGGTGCGGCATGTCGAGCTGGGCGGCGACGGACTTGGCGTCCGCGATCCCGTCGAGGCCGCAGCAGGTGCGCGTCGGACCCTCGCTGCCGGTGTAGCAGAAGGTCTTCATCGTCACGCCGATGATCCGGCGGCCCTCGCGCGCCAGCAGCGCCGCGGTGAGCGAGGAGTCCACCCCGCCCGACATGGCGACGAGCACGGAGTCCGCGAGGCGGGTCGGGGCGATCATGACGTACGATCTCAGGCCGTGAGGGTGAGGACCCGCGCGGCGACCCGCGCCAGGGCGTCCGCCGCCGCATCGATGTCCGCCCGGGTCGTGTCGTGGCCGAAACTGAAGCGCACGGCGGCGTAGGGGACATCGCTCGTGATCCCGATCGCGTCCAGTACGTCGGAGCCGACGCTCGAGTCGGAACCGCAGGCCGATCCGCCCGAGACCGCGATCCCCTCGAAGTCGAGAGACACGAGCACCGCTCCGCTGTCGCACCCCGGGATCCCGACGCTGACGAGATTCGGCATCCGCAGCGGCGCGTCGCCCGCATGAATCCGGGCATCCGGGACCTCCGCCCGGATCCGCGCCTCGAGGTGGTCGCGCAGGCTGGTCCAGCGCGCCACCGCCGCCTCGCGGTCCTCGAGCGCGAGCGCGAGCGCGGCCGCGAAGCCCGTCGCGCCGATCGGATTCTGCGTGCCCGGCCACATGGACCTCTCCTGGCCGCCGCCGTAGCTCAGCGGCTCCAGCGTCACCCCCGGCCGCAGGTAGAGAAGGCCGATCCCCACGGGCCCGCCGAGCTTGTGCGCCGTCGCCGACAGGAGGTCGACCGGCGTCCGCTCCAGGTCGCAGTCCACCTTCCCCAGCGCCTGCACGGCGTCCGTGTGCACGAGCGCCCCGTATTCCTGGCCCAGTTCCACGATGTCCCCCATCGCCTGGACCGTGCCGATCTCGTTGTTCGCCCACATCACCGAGATCAGCGTCGGCGCGTCCGGGTCCGCCGCGAGTTCCCTCCGCAGCCACGCGAGATCGATCGTCCCCGAGCGATCCACGGGAATCCGCGCCGCGCGGGCCCCCTCCACGGCCCCGCGGTCCGCCGCCTCGAGGCACGCCTTGTGCTCGATCTCCGAGACGAACACGCGCGGGCTCCGCCCCGGATTCGACCGCACGAAGCCGAGGATCGCGAGGTTGTCCGACTGCGTGCCGCCGCCCGTGAAGTAGATGGATGACCGCGGGCACCCGAGCAGATCCGCGATCCGCCCGCGCGCGACCTCGAGACAGCGATGAGCCCGGCGCCCGGGGGCGTGCGCGCTCGCGGGATTGAAGCCGTGCCGCAGCTCCGCTCCCATGGCCTCCCACACCTCCGGCCGCATCGGCCAGGTCGCCGCGTAATCGAGGTAAAGCCGCTCTTCTTCCGGCTGTATCATCGTCGTTCTTCGGTCCGGATTCGCCCGCCGAGCAAGGAGGGTCTATTGTGTCGAAGCTTCAAACGACGCCGCAACTCGGGATGGAGTACATGGAACCACCTCGTTCCGCGCCGGGGGACTCCCCCCCGGCGCCAGGCCCCACAGGGCCCACGTCCGACGAGCAGAGCATACCCCCGCTCGGGGCCCCGGTGTTCCGCACCACCGTTCACGGACTCGCCTTCGAAGACCGCGCCCGCCACCTCGACGCCGTAGGCCCGAAGGAGGAACTCCTCCTGATCCCCGACCCACCCGGAGGCGACCCCGACGATGTCTGGGTCCACATCCGCGACGGCGACCCGGTCGGCCACCTCCCTCGCGAAATCGGCGCCTGGCTCGCTCCGTGGATGCGGCGGGGCGGGGCGGCGCGCGTGCAGGTGATCAAGGTGGGCGCCAGGTCCGTCCCGAGCTGGAAGCGCCTCCTCGTCGAGGTTCGCTGCGGCTGACCCTACAGCGCCTGCCTACAACGAGCGGACTCCGAGGCGCGTGACATCGCTCACGCGCATCGTCTCATCGGTGCGAAACGGTTCCCCGTGCGGCGCCCGGATCAGCGAGCCGTAGTGCCGTGACGCGGTCTCGATGCGTTCGACGAGCGGCTGTCCGGTGGGGAAGATCTCGCCCGCCGCCGTGGCGCCCTCGAACTGCGACGCGTAGCACCGCGCCGCCTCGACCTTGCGCTGGAACTGCGCTTCCGTGAGCGGGACGACGAAGGTCGGCTTCGCCGCGTCCTCCCGGTACGCCATCGCGTAGAGGATCTTCTCCGGCCGGCGCCCCGGCCCGCCCTCATACTCCCGCAGTCCCGCGAGAAAACAGGCGTCGCGCGCGAGTTCCGAGGCGACCCGGTGGTCCGGATGGCGCCCGCGCGGCCAGGGCAGGATCACGGTCGCGGGGGCGAGGTCCCGCAGGTGTCCGACGACGATCCGTCTGGCCTCCAGCGAGTTCTCGAGCCGTGCATCCGGGAGCCCGGCATTGACCCGAACCCCGACGCCCAGCACCGCCGCCGCCCGGGCCGCCTCCTCGGCCCGCATCTCGGGCGTCCCGCGCGAGGCCATCTCGCCGCGCGTCAGGTCGAGGATCCCCGTCCGGTACCCCTGTTCCGCCGCACGGGCCAGCGTCCCGCCGCAGGTGAGTTCCGCGTCGTCGGGATGCGCCGCGACGGCAAGGAGGTCCAGCGGTGGTTCGGTCATCGGGCGGTCAGCCGCTCGCTTTCAGCCGCCTACTCGTAGCGCAGCGCGTCGATGGGGTCCAACCCCGCGGCCCGCGAGGCCGGGTAGAGCCCGAAACCGATCCCCGTGAGCACCGACGCCGCAAGGGCGGCCAGGATCGACCACAGCGGCACGACCGCCGGCAGCGGCGTCAACTGGTTCACGGCCCACACGATCGCCCCGCCTACCAGCATGCCGGTCGCACCGCCGAGCAGCGTGAGCGTGGCCGCCTCGACCAGGAACTGCCACATGATGTCCCGGCGTCGCCCGCCCATCGCCTTCCGCAGCCCGATCTCCCGGGTCCTCTCCGTCACGGAGATCATCATGATCCCGATCACGCCGACGCCCCCCACCATGAGCCCGATGCTCGACAGCCCGAGCATCGCCGCAAACAGGACGTTGGTCAGTTGGCCCCAGAGATTCAGCAGCTGTTCCTGGCTCAGCACCGCGAAGTCGTCCTCCTCGCCCGGCTCCAGGCGACGGAGTTGCCGCATCCGCGCGTGCGTCGCATCGAGCGCCGTCTGAAGGTCCGCTTCGGGCTCGGGCCGCACGATGATGCTGACGGCCCGATCCCAGACGGGCAGCAGCTTGTCCGCGCTCGCGAACGGCACCCACACGTAGTGCGACCCCAGGCCGGCGAACAGGTTGGCTGGGACGCGGTACACGCCGACCACGCGGAACATGGCTCCGCGGCCGCCCTCGCCGATCCGGATCTCGCGGCCGATCGGATCGAGCGACCCGAACAGGTCGGCCGCCACGGTGGAGTCGATTACGGCGACGGGCGCCCGCCGCTCGGCCTCGGGGTGCGTGAACCAACGCCCCGAGATGATGTCGCCGCTATAGATCTCGAGGTAGTCGGCACCCACGCCGTAGAACAGGATCTCGACCCGATCCGACCCGACGCTCGCCTCGAAGGACCCCGGACCGAAATCGCCGGTCAGTTCGACGAACGGCGATGCGCTCGCGATGCCCGGGATGCGCCCGAGGTCCCTGGCCCACCGCGGATCGAGCGGCTTGTTCCTGAAGAGGTCCGGCTCCTCCTCGCCCAGGGGACCGCCACCGAAGCCCGCCGACGTGAAGTCCCAGTGCGCCACGTAGAACGTCTCGACGCCGTTCGGAGACATCGCGTCTTCGAAGCTCTCGTTGATGCCGGTGATGGCGGCCGCCATTACCATGACGACGAGCACGCCGATGGTGACGCCGAGGATCGTGAGGGCGCTCCGAACCTTGTTGGCCCGGATCGAGTCGAAGGCGACCGCGATCCCTTTCCGTGACCATCGAAAGGAACCCCATGCCGCTAGCGCACTGCACCAGGTGTACGAGCGGTCATACGCGCCTCCCCCTCGCCCGCGGCTTCCACCGCCTGCCGGAGTCAGGTCGCGCGTTCTCTGCCGCGGGAGAGATCTACTCGTAACGCAACGCGTCGATGGGGTCCAGACCCGCGGCCCGGGAAGCGGGGTAGAGTCCGAAGCCGACGCCGGTCAGAATCGAGGCGGCGAGGGCGACCACGATCGACCACAGCGGCACGACCGCGGTCAGCGGCGTGGCCTGGTTCACGACCCACACGAGCCCGCCTCCGAGCAGCATGCCGGTCGCCCCGCCCAACAGCGTGAGCGTGGCCGCTTCCACGAGGAACTGCCACATGATGTCGCGCCTGCGCCCGCCCATCGCCTTGCGCAGTCCGATCTCGCGGGTCCGCTCCGTGACGGAGATCATCATGATGCCCACGACGCCGACGCCGCCGACCATGAGTCCGATGCTGGACAGGCCGACCATCGCGGCGAACAGCACGTTCGTCAGCTGGCCCCACAGCTCCATCATCTGATCGGGGGTCATGATGGCGAAGTCGTCTTCCTCGCCGATCTCCAATCCTCGCAACTGCCGCATGCGGGCGCGGGTCGCGTCGAGCGCGGCCTGGAGCTCCGTTTCCGGTTCCGGCCGCACGATGAAGCTGATCTGTCGGTCCCACACCCGCAGCAGCTTGTCCGCCGTCGCGAAGGGCATCCACACGTAGTGCGAGACGAGGCCGGCAAAGAGGTTGGCGGGCACCCGGTAGATACCGACCACGCGAACCCTCGCGTTCTCGCTGCCCCGGCTGATGCGGATGTCGCGTCCGATCGGATCCCGGGTCCCGAACAGCCCCACCGCCGTGGCCGAATCGATCACGGTAACCGCGGCGCGCCGGTCGGCCTCCGACTGCGTGAACCAGCGGCCGGAGATGATATCGCCGCCCGAGATCTCGATGTAGTCGGCGCCCACTCCGTAGAGTCCGATCTCGACCCGGTCGCCACCGGATGAGGCCTCGTAGCCCGACCCCGCCAGGTCCACGATGGGCGCGGCACTCTGGATCCCCTCGATCCGCCCCAGGTCCTTCGCCCATTCCGGCTTGAGAGGGGGGTTCCGGAAGAAGGCATCCTCCCCTTCTTCGAGCGGGCCGCTGATCTGCATGGAGGAAAAGTCGAAGTGCGCCACCCAGAACGTGGTGACTCCCTCCGGGGCCATCAGCTCCGAAAAGCTCCGATTGACCCCGGTGATCACCGCCGCCATGACCATGACGACGAGGACCCCGATCGTCACGCCGAGGATCGTGAGGCCGCTCCGCACCTTGTTCGCTCCGAGCGAGTCGAAGGCCACGGCGATCCCCTCGGTGATCGTCCCGATGAACCCCATGCCTCGCATGCCGCGCTTGCCCGCGTTCACCGCAACCTCACTCGAACCTGAGGGCTTCGATCGGATCGAGCCGGGCCGCCCGATAGGCGGGATAGAGGCCGGAAACGATCCCTACTCCGAGCCCAAGAATGAGGGAGATGATCATCGCCGGCACCGATACAGCGGCCGGCAGCGGCGTGAGTTGTTCGACGAGCAGCGCCATCCCGAATCCGGAGCCGATACCCAATGCCGCACCCAGGATCGAGAGCGTCGACGCCTCGGTCAGGAACTGGAACAGGACATCGCGGCGCCGGGCTCCGAGAGACTTGCGGAGCCCGATCTCCCGCGTCCGGTCCGTGACCGAGAGCAGCATGATGTTCATGATCACGATGCCGCCCACCACTAGCGAGATCCCGACCAGGCCGGGCAATGCCGTCATCAGCACCCGGTTGATCGTCTCCCACGCATCGAGCAGTCCGCCCGAAGTGTCAATGCCGAAATTGTTCGGCTCGGAGGGCCGGAGGCGCCGGTTTGATCGCAGCGCGCCCTCCACTTCCGCCATCGCCGGATCCAGTTCGTCGATCGATCCCATCTTGACGGTGATCCCGTCGACCTCCAGCCGCCGGCGTGCCACGGTGCGCTGAAACGTTTCGAAGGGAACGAGTATGGCCGCATCGCGCAGATTTCCCGCGAGGCCGCCTTGCGCTTCCAGCACGCCGACGACCCTGAACCCGTGCCCACCCGCGCGGATGCGCTTGTCGATGGGCGAGGTCGTGGGGAATAGCCGTTCGGCGATCTGGGCGCCGATGACGGCGACGGGGAGCGCCTGCTGATCATCGATGGGCGTCAGCCCCCGCCCATCCACCACCTTCCACCCCTGGACCGCCTCGTACTCCGGCGACCCCCCGACCATGAGGACATTGCGCCGTTCGTACTGCCCGTAGCGAGCCGAGCCCGCGACATCTCGCGCGTAGTAGGCCAGGTATTGGGCGTCGGGCGCCGCAGCCTGCACCACCGCCACGTCTTCCATGGTGAGTTGGGGATTGCGGCGCTGTCGGCGCCGCTCGGCCTCATCGACACGGCCGGTCTGGATCTGCGGCCGCCGCACGACGGTGAACGTGTTCACGCCGAAGAGGGAACCCGCGAAGTCGTCGCGCACATAGCTGTTCATGCCCTCGACGATCGTGATCACCGCCATGAGGAACGTGATGCCGATGCTGATGCCCAGGAGCGCGAAGAACGACTTCAGCTTCTGCGACCGGACCTGTTGCAGCGACAGGCGAATGCCCTCCCAGAATCTCATCGTCGGAGAGTCGCGCGGCCGCTAGCGGCCACCATCCACGGGTGGTGTGGTCGGGGGCGCCCAGGGGTTCGAGATCGGACGCGGGGTTCCCGGGGTCGGAGGGGTCGCCTCGGGCGGCGCCGGGTCCACCGGGACCGCCGTCGGGGGCGCCACCGGGTCGATCGGCACTGCCGTCGGGGGCGGCACCGACGGAGCAATCTCCGGGGGCGGTGACGGAGCGGCTTCGCGGGGCGGTGCCGGCTCGGGCGCGGCCTCCGGTGCCGAAGCGGTCTCCGGCTCAGGAGCGCGTGCAGGCTCGGCCTCCGGGCTCGCCGGTCGCGCCGCCGCACCCGAAGCCGCCGTGGGCTGCTTGAGTCCGCGCGCCAGGTAGTAGTCCACCGACATCTGCGCCTCGACCTTGCCGTCGACGAGCGTGATCACGCGCTGGGAGCGGGCCGCGATGTCGTACTCGTGCGTGACCATGATGATGGTCTGCCCGTTCTCGTGGAGCGTGTCGAAGACATCCATGATCTCCTCGGAGGTCGAGGAGTCGAGGTTGCCCGTCGGCTCGTCCGCGAGGAGGATCGAGGGGTCGTTGACGAGCGCCCTCGCGATGGCCACGCGCTGGCGCTGACCGCCGGAAAGTTCGTTGGGTTTGTGGTCCATGCGGTCGGCGAGCTGAACGATCTCGAGCGCCTGCGCCGCCTTCTTCTGCCGGTCCCGGCTCGACACTCCCGCGTAGATGAGCGGCAGCTCCACGTTGTGTAGCGCCGTCGCCCGCGGCAGGAGGTTGAACGTCTGGAACACGAACCCGATCTCCCGGTTTCGAATCCGGGCCAGGTTGTCGTCGCTCAGATCCTGGACCGCCTGCCCGTTGAGGACGTACTCCCCGCTCGTCGGGGAGTCGAGGCAGCCGATCATGTTCATGAGCGTCGACTTGCCCGAGCCCGAGGGGCCCATGATCGACACGTACTCGTTCCGGAGAATCTCGATGTCCACGCCCGCCAGCGCGTGCACCGTCTCCGTGCCCATCACGTACTCCTTCCTCAGGTCGCGCGTGACGATGATCGACTCCATCTGTCCGTTGCCGCTCATCGTCCGTTCTCCCCGTTCTCCCCGTTGACCGCCGCGTCGTTCCCTCCGCTACCGTCCTCGCGGTTGGCGGTGGCGCCGCCGCCGGCCGGCCCGTCGATCCGGATCCGGCTCCCGTCGCCGAGTTCGCGGATCGCCTGGAACGAGCCCGAGACGACGGTCGTGCCGACTTCGATCCCGGACACGACCTCGAAGTAGTTCTCGCCGGCGATCCCGATCTGCACCGGCCGGAAGCGGACGATGTCGCCTTCCACGACGAAGACGCCCTCGATGTCCCGAGCCGCGTCGGATCGTGGAGCGCTCGGCAGATTCTCGTTCGGGATCTCCTCGTACTCATCCGCATCCATCAGCGTGAGCGCCGTAATGGGGATGCTGGGCACGTCGTCGCGGGTCGCCGTGATCACGTCGGCCGTGGCCGACAGGTCCGGCCGGATCCCTTCGGGCGGCGCGCGCAGTTCGATCTTGACCTCGAAGTCGATCGCCTGGGCCGAACCGCCGGACGTGGCGGGATTCAGGGGGACGATCGAGCTGTTGCCGATCTCGGTGACGGTCCCCACGAAGCGCCGGTTCGGGAAGGCGTCGATCTCGACGTAGGCGGAGTCGCCGATGGAGATGTCGGGCACGTCCGTCTCGTCCACCTCGATCACGGCTTCCATGACGGAGAGGTCCGCGACCGTCAGCAGCACGGTCCCCGGGTTGTTCATCGTCCCGACGATCGCGGTCTCGCCGCGTTCGACGTTGAGCCGCGTGATCCGGCCCGACATGGGCGCCCGGATGGTGGTTTTCCCGAGCCGGTCGCGCTCCTGCGCGAGATTCGCCTCGGCCTGTTCGACCTGGTACTCCGCGGCTTCGAGCAGGCGCGACTGGACATCGGCGTTCGTCACGGCCTGCTCGACTTCCGCATCGGTCACGAAGTCCGTCCCGCGCGCCTGGAGCGCCGTCATGCGGTCCGCGTCCCGCTGAGCCTGCTGGTAGGCCGCATCCTGCTGAGCCTGGCTGGCGCGCGCCTGCGCCAGCGCGGCCTCGGCCCGCTGCACGGCGGCCCGGAACAGCGCCGGGTCGATCTGGAGCAGGAGGGCCCCCTCCTCCACGTCCTGGCCCTCCTCCACCGGGAGTTCGATGATCCTCCCGGCGACATCCGTCGTAATCTGAACCTGCGTCTTGGGCTCTATGTGGCCCGTCGCGGAGACGTCGTCGACGAGATCCCGCAACCCGACGGCCTCCACGCGCACTTCGACGACGCCACGCCCCTGCCTCTGCGTGGCGAGGAATCCCATGGTCGCGAGAAGTCCAACGACGACGACCGCGATGATCGCTTTCTTCATCCTGTACAAGGACCTTTATTTCGAGACTCGGCGGGCGGTTCGGGTAGCCGCACGGCCCACGCCCGGGGGTGCATCATCGGTACGTCACGGGTACGTCGCGACGGCGTGCGCGGTTTCACCCGTTAGCCCCCCAGACCGGCGAAGAGGCCTGCGAGCATCGCGAGCGCCGCCACGAGGATCAGGTAGAGCACCAGCAGATACGTCGTTCCCGCCGCCACGGACCGTCCCGGATAAAAGCGGCTCACCGCCACCCCGAGCACCCCGCACGTCCAAACAGAGAAGATGTTGATTCCGTTTAGGAACCTGCCGATGAACCCCCCCATCTCGGGCAGGAACAGACCGGGCGTGAGGGTCAGGGTCTCGGCGCCGGTCGCCATCAGGCCGATGGAGACGATCCCTCCCGCCGTGTAGATGTACATGGCGTGCGCGCCGGCGCTGAACAGCTGCTTGAAGCTGCCCTCGCCCCCCAGGATGACGTTGAACGCGATGAGGAGGAGTCCCGCAATGAGCGACACTGGGACGAGCGCCGCGAGGACCGCGCCTCCGACGACCCAGAACGCTCCCGGAGAAACGGCTGCGTCGATCTGCTCTTCCAAAACCGCGGGATCGGTTCCCGCGGGTACGAAGTCGGCCATCCGGGCCTCGGCCGCCCTCCGCAGTATCTCTTCGGGGACGATGACCGGCGTAAGGATCTGGAGCGCTATGCTTACGCCGATCAGTGTCAGGACGGCGCCCATCCAGGCGGGCCGGTGGCGGAGGGCGTCGAACAGCTTCGCCGGCGAGACGAAGACCTGCACGATCCGCACGGGCAGGGAGGGGATCCCGTGCTCCTCCGCCGATGCGTCGGACGATTCCGGATGGTGTTCCATGCTTCTCCTCCAGTCTGTCTCGGTCCCGGTCTGCCTCAGCTTCCGGCGGGGGCGCGCAGGGCCTCGCGGCCCTCGGCGTCCAGAACGCGGAGGAGCCGGTCTTCCGCGTCGAGCCATACCCGGTGCAGGGCGCCTTCCATGTCCACGTCGTAGCGGGTCGCGTCCACCGACTCCTCGCCGAGCGAAACGCTCTCCTCCGTCCGCGCGGCGAGGCGCACGGTCACGGTCCGGCCGCCGAGGGGCAGGATCGCCTTCAACCGCCCGTCCGGCGCTTCTCTGAGCGCACGCACGAGCACGAGATAGTGGTGTGCGACCCCCGGCTCCACGATCGCGGCCGCATCCTGGACCGGGTACTGCTTCCAGCGCTCGCCCTCCGGCGTCGCGAAGTGGAAGCGGACCCGGTCGGGGAAGCGCTCCCCGCTCACGATAGCCGATACCCCCTCGCGAATCTCGTATTTCACCGGGAGCAGGTCGGGGTCCATCTGGAGCCGCACCAGCCAGGCGGTTCGCTGCACCATCTCGACGCTCGCGGCGGCGTTCACCGTGGATCCGGTCCGCCAGATCCGGAAGCGTTCGGTCCCCACGCGGCGCCCCGCTTCGCGCAGGTACAGGTGGCCCGCGTCGAGTTCCTGCGCGCTCAGCGGCGGGGGAGCCGCCAGGCCCGCGAGCAACGGACCCAGCAGGAGCACGCCCAGCAGCCCCACCGCTCTCGTCGCTGACGCAGCGTCCTGCCACGGACTCCCGGCGGCGCCGCACGACGATCTCACGCTCTTCGCCACACTTCCCTCGTTCCTGCGCTCGTTCCCGGCCGGTTTGAGAACCGGTTGAGACCGGCGCCGATCCATGATTCACGGTGAAGTTACAAGGCTGCGCGAAGGGGAGCGAAAAAGAATGGCAAAGTGGGTGGGGTCGGCCTCGGTGATGTCGGCGGCGGTGATGGGACTCGACGTGCGGCCGGTGAGCGTCGAGGTGTCGCTGATCAGGGGGACGCCGCTGATGCAGATCGTCGGCCTCGCGCAGAGCGCCGTGCGCGAGGGCCGCGAGCGGATCCGGGCCGCCGCGGCCCAACTGGGCCTTCACGTTCCCGGGCTGCGCATCACGGTGAACCTGGCGCCGGCGGATCTTCCCAAGACCGGGGCCGCGCTGGACCTGCCGATCATGCTCGGGATCCTGTGCGCGAACGGGGACCTCCCTCAGGACGCCCTCGACGGGACACTGGCGGTGGGCGAACTCGGGCTCGACGGTTCGGTGCGTTCGATCCGGGGCGCCCTTCCGATCGCTCTCTTCGCGGCCGCGAACCCGCAGGTCGCGCGCCTCCTCCTGCCGGTCGCGAACCTGCGGGAAGCATCGGCCGCGGAAGGGATCGCCGTGGGCGGCTCGGAGTCGCTGACCCACATCCTCGCCGCTCTGAACGGCGAGGCCCGCCTGCGCGGACCCATGACGCTGCTGTCCCCCTCCGTTCGGACGACGGGAAGCCGCGGACCGGACGACGGCGGGTTCGACCTGTCGGCCGTGAAGGGGCAGTCGGCCGCCAAGCGGGCGCTGGAGATCGCCGCCGCCGGCGGGCACAACGTCCTCCTGTCGGGTTGCCCGGGTGCGGGGAAGACGAGTCTTGCGCGCTGCCTCCCCGGTCTCCTCCCGGCTCTCGAGATCCGGGAGGCGGTGGACGTGACGGCGATCCACAGCGTCGCCGGCCTCGTGGCCGATGGTTCCGGGCTCAAGCGCGCCCGGCCCTTCCGGGCGCCACACCACTCCATCAGCGAGGCCGGGCTCATCGGCGGCGGGACCCGTCCGCGGCCGGGCGAGGTATCGCTGGCGCACCACGGCGTGCTCTTCCTCGACGAACTCCCGGAGTTCGGGCGCCGCACGCTGGAGGCGCTGCGCCAGCCGATCGAGGAAGGACAGGTGCGGATCGTCCGCGCGGCCGGATCGGCCAGCTTTCCCGCCGAGTTCACGCTCGTGGCCGCGATGAACCCCTGTCCGTGCGGCTTCCTGGGCACGCCGGGCCGCTGCCGCTGTCTCGAGGAAACCGTGCGGCGGTACCGCCGCCGGGTCAGCGGACCGCTCCTCGACCGGATCGACATGCTCGTCGACGTTCCGGCCGTACGCTGGGAGCAACTCGCGGAAGCGGCGTCCGGCGATACGAGCGCGGTTGTGCGGGCCCGGGTGTCGAAGGCCCGCGCCCGCGCCGCCCGCCGCCACGGAACGATCAACGCGCGGATCCCGCCCGTCCGTCTCGAGGAGGCGTGCCGCGTCGGGCGCGGTGGCCGCTCGCTCCTGCGGAAGGCCGTGACGCATCTGGGCCTGACGGCCCGTGGCTACCACCGCGCGCTCCGCGTCGCCCGAACGATCGCGGACCTCGAGGGACGGGGCCGCGTATCCGAGGACCACGTCGCCGAGGCAATCCGCTTCCGCGGACCACAATAGAGCAGATTCCCCCGGCAGAGCAGTGTCACCCGGCGCCTCGACTACGGCAGGGCGTCGGCCGGGAGTTCGGGGCAGCGGCCGGCTTCCACGGGTTCGGAGGCGGGAACGTCCCCCCTGCCGAGCGCGAGGAAGTTCCCGAGGAGATGGCGTCCCCCGGCCGTGAGCACGGCTTCCGGATGGAACTGCACGCCCCACACGGGCCACGACTCGTGTTCGAGGGCCATGACTTCGCCCTCCTCCGTGCGGGCCGTGACCCGGAGGCCGGCCCCCGGCTCGCCGGGATCTACGACGAGTGAGTGGTAGCGGGTGACCTCGAGCGGAGAGGGGAGGCCCGCGAAGAGCCCGTGCCCCTCGTGCCGGATCGCCGACAGGCGGCCGTGCATCGGGCGCGCGGCCCGGAGGACCCGTCCCCCCGTCGCCGCGGCGATACACTGATGTCCGAGGCAGACGCCCAGTATCGGCATCTCGGCGCCCACCGTCCGGACCACCTCGACGGAAGCGCCGGCTTCGGCGGGCGTGCAGGGGCCGGGGGAGATGACGATGTGAGAGAAGCCCGCGTCCCCCAGCGTCCCCGGATCGACGTCATCGTTGCGCCGCACCCGCACGGTCTCCCCAAGTTCCTCCAGATACCGCGCGAGGTTGAAGGCGAACGAATCGTAGTTGTCGATGAGGAGGATCATGGCAGGCGCAGGATATGTCTCCCCCGACGTCCGGTCGAGGCTCTTCGCGGCCGTCCTCCTCCCGGCCCCGGTTCGCGCGGACCTCACGCGCGCGACCGCGGAGCTGCGGGCGCTGGAGGGCGTGCGGCCGGTGCGCGCCGAGCAACTGCACCTCACGCTGCGTTTCATCGGGGAGGTCGACCGCGGCCTCGAGACGCCGCTCGCACGGGAGATTGCCGCCGCCACGGCAGAGCACCCAGGCTTCCCGATCCGGCTGCGGGCCGCCGGCGTGTTCCCCTCCCACCGTCGCGCGCGCGTCCTCTGGGTCGGCGTCGAAGACACGCCCGCCCTCGCGCAACTGCAACGAGCCGTGGAGGAGGCCGTGGTCCGCGCCGGCGTGGCCCCCGACCCGCGCCCCTTCCGCCCGCACGTGACGGTGGGACGAATCCGCCGCCCGCCGCCGCCCGTAGGTTTGGCGGGCGCCATCCCGCGTGTCCGCTTCGAGGCCACGGTGGACGTTCGGCGCGTGTCACTGATGCGGAGCGAACTTCTCCCCGGCGGCGCGCGGCACACGGAAGTCGCCGCCTGCCGGCTGGCCGGCGGCGGCGATGACGCCCGCCGGGCGCAGCACTAGCTTACCCTCTTTCCCCGATTCCGGTCGGAGGCGGTCGACATGGGTATCTTCCGGAAGCTCTTCAAAGGTCTGGGCTTTCTCATCTTCCTTCTGATCCTGCTGATCGTCGGCTGGATCTTTCGCGGAGACATCGAAGCGTGGCTCGCGAACGCGGGCGCGGATGAAATCGTCGTCGCGGAGTCCACGCCCGAATTCGGTCCCGAGGCGGCGGCGGAGGTGGAAACGGCTCTGCAGGAGTTGGCGGCCGGCGGCGGGGTGGCCGAGACGCGGTTCACCGAGACGGAACTCCAGAGCTACGTTCGCTACGAGCTGGTCCCCCGGCTGCCGGCCGGCGTCGGAGAGCCCGCGGTCGAACTGCGCGACTCGACCGTCGCCTTCACCCTCATGCTCGACTTCACGCAACTCCCGATCGAAGCGGACATGGCGGCGAGCCTCACGAGGATGCTCGGGGATTCCGCCCGGGTCGCCGGCGAAGTGCTCCCGCAGGTCGGAGAAAGGGGCGAGGGACGCCTCCACGTCGTGGGTCTCCAGGCGGGCATCATCCCGGTGCCCCCGATGATGCTCGGCCTGGCCGCGCAGCAACTGGGGTTGCGTGCGGACGGACGAACCGTGCTCTTCGACATCCCCGAGACCGTCGTCGACGTCCGGGTGGAGAACGAGGAGGTCGTCCTCCTCATGGATCGCTAACTCCAGGAGCGGAGTTCCTCCGGCCATGGCTGAGAAGTTCCTCAACTACATCGCGGGCGAGTGGACCGCGCCCGCCAGCGGCGAACACCTCGAGAACCGCAACCCGGCGCGCACCTCGGACCTCATCGGCCTCTTCCCGGACACCGGCGCGTCGGAGCTGGACGCGGCCGTAGCGTCCGCGCAGCGCGGCTTCGAACGCTGGTCGAGGACGCCGGCCCCGGAGCGGGGCCTGGTCCTGAAGGCGGCGGGGGACCTCCTCACGCGGCACAAGGAGGACCTCGCGCGCACGGCCACGCGCGAGATGGGAAAGGTGCTCGACGAAACGCGCGGCGACGTCCAGGAGGCCATCGACACGGCCTACTACGCGGCGGTGGAAGGCCGGCGCCTGTTCGGACGCACGGCGCCCTCCGAGCTGCGGAGCAAGTGGGCGATGTCGTTCCGGCGTCCCATCGGCGTGTTCGGGATCATCACCCCCTTCAACTTTCCGGTCGCGGTCCCGAGCTGGAAGATCTTCCCCGCGCTGCTGTGCGGGAACAGCATCATCTACAAGCCCTCGGAGGATGTCCCCCACAGCGCCCACCGGTTCGTGGAGATCCTGCTCGAGGCCGGCCTGCCGCCCGAATGCGTGCAGTTGCTGCACGGCCGCGGCGAGACGATCGGGCGCGCCATCGTCGAACACCCCGGCGTCCCCGGCCTCTCCTTCACCGGGTCCACGGAGACGGGCAGCCGGATCGGCGAAGTCGCCGGGCGCATGCACAAGCGTCTCTCCCTCGAAATGGGCGGCAAGAACGCGCAGATCGTCATGGCGGACGCGGACCTCGACCTCGCCCTCGAGGGCGTGCTGTGGGGCGCCTTCGGCACGACCGGGCAGCGCTGCACGGCGACCAGCCGCCTCCTCGTGCAGAGCGAGGTTCACGACGAGTTCGTGGAGAGGCTGTGTTACGAAGCGCGCTCCCTCCGCCTCGGCGACGGGCAGGAGGCCGGCGTGGATGTGGGACCGCTCATCCACGAGGCCGCCCGCGAAAAGTGCGAGCGCTACATCGCGATCGCCCGCGACGAGGGGGCCACGGTCGCGACCGGGGGCGGCCGCCCGCCGGAGAGCGGCCTCGCCGACGGCTGGTTCTTCGAACCGACGGTTCTCGCGGGCGTCGACCGGGCACACCGGGCCGCGCGCGAGGAGATTTTCGGGCCGGTACTCTCCGTGATCCGCTTCGACACGATCGACGAAGCCTTCGATATCAACAACGAAGTTCAATACGGGCTCTCGTCGTCGATCTACACGCGGGATGTGACGGCGTCTTTCCGCGCCGTGGAGGAACTCGACAACGGGATCACCTACGTGAACGCGCCCACCATCGGCGCGGAGGCGCACCTCCCCTTCGGCGGCGTAAAAAACACGGGCAACGGGCACCGTGAAGGGGGGTGGGAAGTCTACGAGTTCTACTCGGAAACCAAGGTGGCGTACGTCGATTACAGCGGCACGCTGCAGCGCGCGCAGATCGACGTCGACTGGTGAGGCCGGACGGTGAGACCCCGTTGAGGTCCCCCCTTACATCTTAGGGTACGGGACCCGGATTGAGGCACGGGACCCGAAACGGGGTCGCACGCGGGACCGCCAATCACCGGCTTGTGGAAACAGGGAAGGATGGGATGGAGGAACGATCGACTGAGGGAGCCGCTTCCGGAACCGAACGGGAAGGCGTGGAAGAGGGCGCGGCGGCGGAGCGGCGAGTCCGCAGGTTTCGCGCACCCACGGTCCGGGCGCGCCGGGGTCGCGACGCGTCCGTCGGCCGGTGGATGTGGGAGTGGACGAAGTCCATCTTCGTCGCCCTGGTCCTGTTTCTCTTCATCCGGACCTTCGTGGTGGAAGCCTTCCAGATCCCGACCGCCTCGATGGAGAATACGCTCCTGATCGGCGACTTTCTGCTCGTCAACAAGATGGTGTACGGAGCCGAAATCCCCGGTACGGACCTGGAGCTTCCGGCGTTCGGCGAGCCTTCGCGCGGCGACGTCGTCGTGTTCGAGCCGCCGGCGTCCGCCGAACAGCCCCCGCGCACGAACTACGTGAAGCGAATCGTGGGCATGCCGGGGGATACGCTGCGCATGCGGCGGGCGAGACTTTTCCTGAACGGGGCTCCGTTCGAGGAACCCTACGTGAAGGCCTCTTCGAACTTTCCCGACGCCCCGAGCCCGAAGTTCGCGTGGCAGCGCCGGTTCCTGACCGATGGCGCGCGCCGCTCCGGCGCCATAACGACGCGAAACAACTGGGGTCCGCTCGTCGTGCCCGAGGACAGCTACTTCGTCATGGGCGACAACCGGTCGAACTCCGAGGATTCCCGCTACTGGGGCTTCGTGCCCCGGGATGCGATCCGGGGCCGGCCCTTCCTCGTGTACTATTCGTACGCTCGCGAGCCGGAGGGCCCCTGGGCCTGGCTCACCGAGATCCGCTGGGGCCGGATTCTGCGCGGCGTCGACTGAGGTCGACCGGAATGGTCCGCATATTCGAACGCTACCTCGCGGACATCCGCCGCGAGAGTCTGCTCGACGCGGAAGCCGAAGTGGAACTGGCGCGGCGGAGTCGGGCCGGCGACCAGGCGGCGCGCGTACGGCTCGTCAACGCGAATCTCCGTTTCGTCGTGTCCGTCGCGCGTGGCTACCGCGGCCGCGGCGTCCCGCTGGCCGACCTGGTGAACGAGGGGAACCTGGGGCTCGTGCGCGCCGCGGACCGCTTCGATCCGGAGCGCGGCGTCCGCTTCATCAGCTACGCGCACTACTGGGTGCGGCGGGCCATGATCCAGGCGATTGCCGACCACGGCGCTCAGCGGCCCCCCGGCGGCCCCGCCGCGCACCGCGTTTCCCTCGACGAGCTGGCCCCGGGGAGCACTTGCACCTTCGAGGAACTCCTGCCCGACGAACAGGCGCCCGAACCCGGGGCCGGAGTGATTCGGGAGCGGCTGCAGGACGCGGTCGAGGCGAGTCTGGCAGACCTCCCACCGCTCGAATCGGAGGTCGTGCGCCGCTACTTCGGCCTGGGCTACGAGAGACCGCAGACGCCGGCCGAGATCTCGGCGGCCCTCGACGTGTCGTGCGAGCGGACGCGCCAACTCAAGGCACGCGGACTTTCGCGGCTGCGCGCGGGCGCCGAACGGTCCGGGCTCGTTCGCTTCGTCAACGATGGCGCCCCCGGGGCCGGAAGCGCCTCCGCTCGGGCCGCGCCGCTCTCCCGTTCCGCTCGGAGAAATGCGCCTCCGCCCGCGATTGACTTCATACGAGGCCTTGAATAGCTTCACGGGCTATCATTTTCACGCGCTCGGCATCCGTCCCGCCGGGCGGTTTTTTTGAGGTGGGCAGAACGCATGAAGACGTACTCGGTGAAGGCGGGGGAGATCGAACGGGACTGGTACGTGGTCGACGCCGCGGATCAGGTTCTCGGCCGTCTCGCGACGCGGATCGCGACCGTCCTTCGCGGAAAGCACAAGCCGATCTACAGCACGCACCTCGACACCGGCGACTATGTCGTCGTGGTGAACGCGGAGCGGGTGCGGCTGACCGGAAACAAGGCGGATCAGAAGGAGTACTTCCGCCATTCCGGCTACATGGGCGGAGAGCGCTTCATCCCCTTCCGGCGCATGCTCGACCGGCACCCGGACCGGGTGATCAAGCTGGCCGTGAAGGGCATGCTGCCGAAGAACACGCTCGGCCGGCAGATGCTCGGAAAGTTGAGGGTGTACGCGGGGCCGGAGCATCCGCACGCGCCTCAGCACCCCCGCCCCTTCGACACGATCCCGGAATAGCGACACAGCGCACGGGGACTGCCAGGGAGACGAGAGTTGGCGGAAACGGAACAGGTCCAGTCGGTCGGACGTCGGAAGAAGTCGGTGTCGCGCATCACGATGAAGCGTGGCGTGGGCGTCGTGAACGTGAATGGCCGGGCGTTCGAAGAGTACTTCACGATCCCGCGGCACCGCTCGCTCGTTGCGGCGCCCCTCGATGTCACCGGAACGCGGGCGTCGTACGACATCGCCGTTCGGGTGCGCGGTGGAGGGATCACGGGCCAGGCGGAGGCCACGCGCCTCGGCATCGCTCGCGCCCTCCTGGCGATGGATGAAGACCGCCGTCGGACCTTGCGGTCTCACGGCATGTTGACCCGCGATCCCCGCATCGTCGAGCGGAAGAAGCCGGGTCGTCCCAAGGCGCGCAAGCGCTTCCAGTTCTCCAAACGATAGCGGGAAGGCGGAAAGCCGAACGCATGGGCGTCGAGCTGCAGGACCTCTTGAAGGCGGGCGTACACTTCGGGCACCAGACACATCGCTGGAACCCGAAGATGCGGAAATACATCTTCGCCGAGTGCGGCGGGATCTACCTCATCGATCTCAAGAAGACGCAGCGCGAGCTCGAACGGGCACACGAACTCGTGCGCCAGACGATCGTAGAGGGCAAATCCGTGCTCTTCGTGTGCACCAAGTCCCAACTCGCCCGCGTGGTGCGGGGGGAGGCCGAGCGGTGCGGCTCCTTCTACGTCACGGAACGCTGGCTCGGCGGGATGCTCACCAACTTCCAGACGATCAAGAAGAACATCGCGCGACTGAAGGAACTCGAGCGGGGCGTCGAGGAAGGGGCGTTCGAGTTCTACACGAAGAAGGAGCGGCTGCTCCTCGAGCGGGAGCGCGAGAAGCTCGACCGCTACCTGTCCGGCATCAAGGAGATGACGCGGCTGCCGGGGCTCGTGTTCGTGGTGGATTCGACGCGCGAGGAGATCGCGGTGCGAGAGGCGAACCGCCTCGGCATCCCGGTCGTCGCGATCGCGGACACGAATGCGGATCCCGATCTCCTCACCATCGCCATCGCGGGCAACGATGACGCGATTCGCTCCGTTTCCCTGATCACGCGCTCGATCGCGGACGTCGTGGAGGCGTCGCGGCGCGAGATTCCGGAGGCGGGCCGGGAAGAAGCCGAGTCGCAGGCGTACACGTATTCGAGCGACGCCGGCGGGGTCGCCGACGCCGCGGGCGGTTCGCGCCGCCGGAGGCCGAGGCGAAAGCCGCGTCCCGAGGTCATCGCGCAGCGACTGCACCATCCGGCCGTGATAGAGAGCGCCGACGGGGACGGCGAGCCGGCCGAGAGCGATGCGAAGGCCGAAGCGGCCGACAACCCGGAGCCCGCGGCGGATGCCGGATCGGAGGATGCCGAAGCGGCAGTGGCCGGAGAGGTGGAGTCGGAAGAGAAGTGACCGCAAGGGGCCACTTCGGTGGCCCTTTTTTTTGGGAAGGAGACATGGAGACCATGACGCAGATCACGGCCGGGGCGGTGAAGGCTCTCCGCGACCGGACAGGTGCCGGGATGATGGACTGCAAGCGCGCGCTCATCGAATCGGAGGGGGATTCGGAGCGGGCCATCGACCTGCTCAGGAAGGCGGGCGCGGCGAAGGCGGCGAAGCGCGAGGCGCGCACGGTGTCGGAGGGCACGATCCGCATCGCGGTGCGTGACGGGTCCGCCTCGATGGTCGAGGTGCTGAGCGAAACGGACTTCGTCGCGCGCAGCGAGGCATTCGAGGACTTCTCGCGGCACCTGGCGGAGCGGCTGTTCGACCTCCCGGTGCCGGACGGGGAGACCGTGCGCGGCGACGCGCTGCTTCGACTCGCGGGGGGAGACGCCATCGAGAGCCGCCTCAACGAACTCCGGGTCCAGGTCGGAGAGAACGTCCAGGTGGGACGCGCCGTGCGCTATGACCTCGGCGCGCACGGAGCCTTCGCGTCCTACGTCCACTTCGGGAATCGCATCGGCGTGCTGCTGGAGGTTTCGGACTCGGACGACGCGGCGCAGGAGGCGGCCCGCGGGATCGCGATGCATGCCGCGGCCACGAACCCCCGGGGCGTGTCGCCGGACGACATTCCGGAGGAGGAGGTCGAACGGGAGCGCAAGCTGCTGACCGAGCAGGCGCTGGAGCAGGGCAAGCCGGCCTCTATCACCGAGAAGATCGTGGAGGGCCGCATGCGCAAGTTCTACGAGGAGAACGCGCTGCTCTGGCAGGCCTACGTGCGGGATCCGGACCTGACGGTGAAGGACGTCCTGCGCGAGGCGGGAGACGATGTGGCGGTTCGGCGGTTCGTCCGCTTCGAGGTGGGCGGCTGAGTTCCGCCGGCCGGATTCCCGGGGGGGCGGGCGACCTGAAATACGGCCGCGCCCTCGTGAAGCTCTCCGGCGAATCGCTCGCCGGGAATCGGGGTTTCGGCATCGACCCGCCCGTCATCGAGGAACTCACGCACGAAATCCGTCGCGTCCACGAGAGCGGCGTGAGCCTCGGGCTCGTCGTGGGCGGCGGGAACATCATGCGCGGCACGGTGGCGAGCGCGCGCGGCATGGACCGGGTGAGCGCGGACTACATGGGCATGCTCGCGACCGTGATCAACGCGATGGCGCTTCAGGACATGCTCGAACAGTCCGGCGTGGAGACGCGGGTGATGTCCGCCATCAGGATGGAGGAACTCGCGGAGCCCTACATCCGGCGCCGCGCGCTGCGCCATCTGGAGAAGAGAAGGGTTGTGATCTTCGCAGGAGGTACGGGGAACCCGTATTTTTCCACCGATACGGCGGCCGTGCTCCGGGCGATCGAGATGGAGGCCGACGTGATCATGAAGGCGACGCGGGTCGATGGCGTGTACACGGCGGATCCGGAGACCGACCCGGAGGCCTCGCTCATTGACGAGATCGGCTATCTCGAGGTGATGACCCGGGAACTCGGCGTCATGGACGCGGCGGCGATCTCGCTGTGCAAGGACAACTCGCTGCCCATCGTCGTCTTGAACATCAAGCGCCCGGGTGCAATCCTGGCAGCGTTGCGAGGCGAGAGGATCGGGACCCTCGTCGCGTAACTCCCGGGTCCCGACGGATTCGCGAAGATCGGAGGGGACGGTGCCGGAGGAGACGCTGGAGAATGCGGTCCTGGCGATGGAAAGCGCGATCGAGGCGATCGCGCGGGAATTCGCCACGGTGCGTACCGGAAAGGCGACGACGGCGATCCTCGACGGCGTGAGGGTCGAGGCGTACGGCTCCGTCGTGCAGTTGCGGCAGGTGGCGAACGTCAGCGCCCCCGAGCCGACGATGCTCCTGGTGCAGCCGTACGATCCGAACATCGCCCGCGACGTGGCCCGCGCGATCCAGAGCGGCGACCTGGGGCTGAACCCTTCCGTGGACGGCGCGGTGGTCCGGGTGCCCATCCCGCCGCTGACCGAGGAGCGCCGGCGCGAACTCGTCAAGGTCCTCCACCGAATGGCGGAGGAGGGGCGGGTGTCGATACGGCACGCGAGGCACGACGCGCGCGACCGGCTCCTGAAGATGCAGCGGGACGGGGAGGTCGGCGAGGACATCTGCCGCCGCACGATGGCCGAGGTCCAGACGCATACGGACGACTACGTGAAGAAGATCGACGCGATGCTGGCGCGCAGGGAAGCGGAGGTGATGGAGGTTTGAACGGATCGAAGAATGTCGCCGACGCTCTGCGGGCGTACGTGGCCGGGCGGGACCGCGTCTGGGAGCACGGGCGCAAGCTCGGCCGGTCCGGGCTCGCCTCCGCAGACCCCTCTCCCGACCCTCCAGCGGAGATCGCGTTCGGAGAACTGCCGGCGCGGCCGAGGTTCGGCGTCGCCGTGGCCGAGGAACTGGACTTCCGCCGCGGCCCGGCGGCGTGGCGCGACCGCCCCCCGCAAGGAGAGTCCTGACACCCGGCGCCGCCGCCCCGCCGGTCGCGGGCGCCGGCGTGGAAACGCGCCTGAGGGCCGCGCTCCAGGCGGCTCCGGAGCTTCTGCCGCGAGGTTCGTGCGTCGTCGTGGCCTTCTCCGGCGGATCGGACTCGCTGGCGCTCCTGCACCTCCTCCGCGCGCTGGGCGAGTCCTGGCCCTTGAAGCTGTGCGCGGCCCACTTCGACCACGGACTCCAGCCGGAGAGCGCCGCATGGGCCGCGAGGGCCGCGGACCTCTGCCGCCGGATCGAAGTGCCGTGCGACGTGGGCCGGGCGACCGGACTCACGGGCGGCCCGGCCGAGTGGCGGGCGGCCAGATACGCGTTTCTTGCCGAGGCCCGGCGTCGGGCCGGAGCGGATCGCGTCGCCCTCGCACACCAGCGCGATGACCACGTGGAGACGGTGTTGCTCAACCTCCTGCGCGGCCCCGGCTTTCGCGGACTGGCCGGCATCCCCGCCCGCCGCGGCGCCTTCGTGCGTCCGCTGCTCGGCTTCGCGCGCGAGGAACTGAGAGGCTATCTGCGGGCCTCGGGACGCGAGTGGGCGAGGGATCCCGCGAACCGGAATCCTCGTTACCGGCGCGCTCGGGTGCGGTACGGGCTGCTCCCGGCGCTGGCCGGCCACGAGCCGTCCATCCGCCGCCAGCTGACGGAACTCGGACGGAATGCCGCCGTGGCCGAGGGGGGGCTGGAAGCGGGCGTCCGGCGGCTCCTCTCCAGCGCGGGATACGGGAAAAGCGCCGGCGGGGCGCAAATTGCCCGGTCCCTGTTGCTGGGGTATGATCGGGCGGCTCGCGGGCGCATGTTGCGGCGGGTCGCCCGGGACATGGGTTTTCTGCTGTCCCGGCGCGGAACCCGCGCGGGCGCATCCTTCATCGACACGGCGAAGAGCGGGCACGGAGTGGACATCGCGGCGGGTCTGCGGGTCGAGCGGGAGTTCGACCGGATTCATGTACGGCGCGTGCGCGAGGCGCCGCCCGACCGCGAGTTCGATATCGACGGGGTGCGGGCGGGACGGGAGCCGGTCCGCCTCGGCGGACGCGACTACGAGGTGCGCTGGGGCGCGCTGGAGGGCACCGAGCGGTGGGCCACCGCGCTCCCCGTCGACGGGATCCGGTTCCCGATCCGGGTACGGGGGCCGCAGCCCGGAGACCGGATCCGCACGCGGGCCGGGTCGCGGAAAGTCGCGAAGCTCCTGATGGAGCGCCGCGTGCCGGCCTCGGATCGTTCAGGCGTGCCGGTCGTCGCGGACGCCGACCGGAGAGTGCTGTGGGTGGCCGGGCACTCCCGGACGGCGGTGGAGCCGGCCCACCCCGGAGGAGCGTGGTTCGCCATTGGATTCACAGAGCGCCGACACCGGCACCATGACAGCCGCGGAACGTGAGTTCACGGAGTACACGGGGGGCGAGCCCCTCGGACGCATCGTCTACTCCGCGTCGGACATCGCGGCCCGCGTCGCCGGCATGGGAGCGGAGATCGCCGCCGCCTACCCGCCGGACGCCGACATCCTGCTGCTCGGACTGCTGAAGGGATCGTTCGTGTTCCTCGGCGACCTGGTCCGCCAGATCCGGCGTCCGCTGCAGGTCGACTTCCTCGTCGCGTCCAGCTACGGCAGGGGCACGAAGAGTTCGGGCCACGTGGAACTGCTCTACGACCCGCGAGCCCCGATGACCGGCCGGCACATCATCATCGTCGAGGACATCGTCGACAGCGGCACCACGCTGAACCAGTTGTGCGGCGGGATCGCCGAGCGACGTCCCGCTTCGCTGGAGATCTGCGCGCTCCTCCACAAGCACATCGCGCCGGACCTCGGGTGGGAGCCGCGGTGGGTTGGCTTCGATGCACCAAATGAGTTCCTTGTGGGGTATGGATTGGATCAGGCGGAGGATTATCGTCACCTTCCGTTTATCGCGTCTCTTCGTACGTGAGCCGTACGCGAGGCGGCCGGAGTCGAGACATCGGACCTTGAACAGGTCGGAATAGATCAAAATGAGACAAGAACAGCCGCAGAAGCCGGACGGCAGCGATCCCTCGGGGCGCATGCACCGATGGCTCAGGACGGCGTCGTTCTGGGCCCTGTTGATTCTGATCCCGGTCGCCCTCCTCCAGTTCATGGGAGGCGCCAGGGAGGCCCGGGAGACGCTGAGCTACACCCAGTTCCGGGAGCAGATCGAGCAGCGGAACATCGAGTCGATCCAGGTGCGCCTCGGCACCGGCGAGGTGGAAGGCACGCTCCGGAGCGCGATCCCCGTCGACGAGGCGGAGATCGCGAACTTCCATCTTCTGCTGCCGACGCTGGAGATCGGCGATGCCCTCATGAGCGAACTGCTCGAGGCCGACATCACGATCGAGACGCTCCCCGCCCGCAGCAACTGGCTCAACGTATTCATCTCGATCCTTCCCTGGATCTTCATCATCGGGCTCTGGCTCTTCGTCATCCGACAGATGCAGGCCGGAGGGTCGCGGGCGTTCAGCTTCGGGAAGTCGAAGGCCCGGCTCCTGAGCGGAGACACGCCGAAGATCACCTTCGCGGATGTCGCGGGTTGCGATGAAGCGAAGGACGAACTGCAGGAGATCATCGAGTTCCTCAAGGATCCGCGGAAGTTCTCGCGGCTGGGCGGGCGCCTGCCGAAGGGCGCGCTGCTCGTCGGCCCGCCGGGGACCGGAAAAACGCTTCTCGCGCGAGCTGTCGCCGGGGAGGCCGGCCGGCCGTTCTTCTCGATGTCCGGCTCGGACTTCGTGGAGATGTTCGTCGGCGTGGGCGCCTCCCGCGTGCGCGACCTCTTCGAACAGGGGAAGGCCCAGGCCCCCTGCATCATCTTCATCGACGAGATCGATGCGGTGGGACGCCACCGGGGGGCCGGCCTCGGAGGGGGGCACGACGAGCGCGAACAGACCCTGAACCAGTTGCTCGTCGAGATGGACGGGTTCGAATCGAACGAGGGAGTGATCCTCCTCGCGGCGACGAACCGGCCGGATGTGCTCGATCCCGCGCTCCTGCGCCCCGGTCGCTTCGACCGCCAGATCGTGGTCGACAATCCCGATATCAAGGGACGCGAGGGGATCTTCCAGGTGCACACGCAGGACATCCCGCTCGCCGACGATGTCGACCTCGCGGTGCTCGCGAAGGGGACCCCCGGACTGTCGGGTGCGGATATCGAGAACGTCGTGAACGAGGCCGCGCTCATCGCGGCGCGGGACGACAAGGATCGCGTCTACATGGAGGAGTTCGAGCGGGCCAAGGACAAGGTCATGCTAGGCACCGAGCGCCGGAGCATGGTGATCTCCGAGGAGGAGCGCCGCGTCACGGCCTACCACGAGGCGGGGCATGCCGTCGTCGCCCTCCGCGTCCCGGGCCTGGATCCGCTCCACAAGGTGACGATCGTCCCGCGCGGGCGGGCCCTCGGGATCACGGCTTCGCTCCCCGAGGAGGACCGCCACAACTACACGAAGGAATGGCTCGAGGGTCAGCTCAAGATGCTCTTCGGCGGGCGCGTGGCCGAAGAGATGATGTTCGGCGCCGGCAAGATCACGACCGGCGCGGGCAACGACATCGAGCGCGCGACGGATCTCGCGCGCCGCATGGTCACGCAGTTCGGGATGTCCCCGGCCGTGGGCGCGATGTCCGTGGGGGACCGCGAACAGGAAGTCTTTCTGGGGCGGGATCTCTCCCAGCGCCGCGAGGTCAGCGAGAAGACGGCCGAACTCGTGGACGGCGAGATCAAGCGCATCCTGGATGAGTCGTACGCCGCCACGGGCACCGTCCTCGAGGAGAATCAGGCGCTGCTCGAATCGATCGCGGAGGCGCTGCTGGAGCGCGAAACGCTCGATGCGGAAGACATCAAGCTGCTCGAGGAGGGCCGGGAGCTGCCGGCTCCGGCTCCGGAACCCGCGCCGCCGCAGCCGCAGCCGGCGGCCCTGGAGCCGGCGCCGCAGCGCGAGCGTCCGCTGGAGGGTGCGGGGGGCGAACCCGCCCCGGCCCCCGCCTAGCCGTCCGTGGCGGAACCCGGGCGAGCGGGATGAGCCTCTCGGCGGTGGGGTCGGCGCGCGCCTGGCGGGCCGGCGATCGGGGGATCTCTCTTGAATCGCCCGTGATCGCGGGAATCCTGAACGTCACGCCCGATTCGTTCTCGGATGGGGGCCGGTTCGAGGAGCCTCGGAAGGCGATCGCGCGAGGCCGGGAGATCGCGGAAGAGGGAGCGGCGATCCTCGATATCGGGGCCGAGTCCACCCGCCCCGGCGCCGATCCGGTGCCGGCGGACGAGGAATGGGCCCGGCTCGAACCCGTGCTCCGCGGCCTGCGCGACCTCCCGATCCCCATCTCCGTGGACACGCACAAACTCGAGGTGGCGGAGCGGGCGGTGGACGCGGGCGCCGCGGCGATCAACGACGTGACGGCCCTGCGCGCCGATCCGGGGCTGGCGAGGCTCGCGGCCCGGACGGGCGTCGGACTCGTCCTCATGCACATGCGCGGCACGCCCCGCACCATGCAGCTCGACACCGCCTACGGCGACGTTGCGGCGGAGGTCCGCGGCGCGCTCGCCAACGCGCGGCGGACGGCGCTGGACGCGGGCTGCGAGCCGGACCGGATCGCGGTCGACCCGGGGCTTGGCTTCGGCAAGTCGCTGGAAGGCAATCTCGAACTGCTGGCCCGGCTCGACGAGATCGCGTCGCTCGGGGCGCCCGTGTGGGTCGGCCCGTCGCGCAAGTCCTTTCTCGGGGCGCTGCTCGATCTGGGGCCGGCCGAGCGCGTCACCGCCTCCGTGGCCGCGTGTCTGGCCGCGGCGCGGCGCGGCGCCGATGTGCTCCGGGTGCACGACGTCCGTGAGACGCGTCAGGCCCTCGACGTCGAGCACGCGATCGATGCCGGCCGCGGTGGCGACGTTCGCGACGCCCGCACGTTGGTCCGCCCGCGGGCGGCCGGAGGGGGCAGCTGATGGGCGCGCTCTGGAACTACGTGGGCCTACTCGAGATCGACCTCCTGGACGTCTTCGAGATCACCGTCGTGGCGGTCCTCATCTACCGGGTGCTCATCCTCTGGTCGGGCACCCGTGCGTTCCAGATGCTGTTCGGCCTCGTCCTTCTCGTCGCGGTGTACGCGGCGGCGGGATGGCTCAGCCTCGACCTCATCCGGTCGATCCTCTCGCAGGCCTTCACCTACGGCGCCTTCGCCCTCATCGTCGTCTTTCACCCCGAGCTGCGGAACGCGCTCGCCCGGATCGGCCGCAGCCGGGTGCTGAGCGCGCTGACCCGGCTTCAGGAGCGTAGCGAGGCGGTCGCGGACGAGATCGCGAAGGCGGCGGCCGAACTGTCCCGCACGCGGACGGGGGCGATCATCGCGCTCGAACGCGAACTGTCGCTCGAAGAGTACATCGAGAAGACCGGGACGCGCCTCCGGGCCGACGTATCGTCCAGCCTGCTCGTGTCGCTGTTCACGCCGAAGTCGCCCCTCCACGATGGGGCGGTCATTGTGCGCGACGGGCAGATCGTGGCCGCCGGCGTCCACCTGCCGCTCACGCAGTATCCTCTCAGCGACCGGACGCTGGGGACCCGGCACCGGGCGACGCTCGGCCTTTCGGAGGAGACCGACGCCTACGTCGTGGTCGTGTCCGAGGAGACGAGCCAGATTTCTCTCGCCCGTCGCGGTGTCCTGCGCCGGAACCTCGCGGCGCAGCAGCTCCGGGACCACCTGGCGGCGGACGTCCCGGCGCCCGAACTGAGCCGCCCCGGCGCGGATCGGGACGTGGAGTCGGCGGATCGGCCGGACGGGCCCCAGCGGTTTGACGAGGCTCCGTCCGTCCCCTAAACTTTTCAAGATACACCAGGCCGGGACCGGGCGACAAATCCCTCACGGGCAGGCGATATGGGCAATCAGTACGAGCTGCTGACGCTGTTCACCGATGGCGGGTTCATGATGTACCCGCTTGTCCTCTGCTCGCTGATCGCGATCGGCGTGATGCTGGCCAAGGCGTGGACCCTCTGGATTGCCCACCGCGACTCCAGGAAGCTGCTTGACGAGATCGAGAACCTCGGAGTCAGCGGCCGCCTCGGTGAAGCGATTACGACGGCGGAAGAGACGCGGGGGCCGGTCGCGGCGATCCTCCTCGCCGGTCTGCGCCGGCTCCGCGACCGCGGCAGCGATGCGCGCTCCGACGGTAAGGACATCCAGAAGGCGATCGCGACGACGGGCGTGATCGAACTCGATTTCCTCGAACGCGGCCTGACCGTGCTGGGTACGATCGCCAACGTCGCCCCGATGCTGGGGTTCCTCGGAACCGTGATCGGGATGATTCTCGCCTTCCAGGCCATCGAGATCGCCGGACAGGTGGAGCCGGGACTCGTCGCCGGCGGCATCAAGGTGGCGCTCATCACGACCGCCACCGGCCTCTCGATCGCGATCCCCGTCAACATCGGCTACAACTTTTTCGTCACCCGCATCGATCGTCTCATCCTCGACATGGAGGAGGGGGCGCAGGAGGTGCTCGGGCTCATCTGGGACCTCGAGGACCGGCGCGCCTAGGCGGCGGGCCGGGATCGTATCCCGGAAGGCAAACGGAGAAAGAAGTCCACAATGGCGATCATGAAGCGCAAGCAGAAGGTGTCGGATGAGATCCCGACCTCTTCGATGGCGGACATCGCGTTCCTCCTCCTGGTCTTCTTCCTCACGACCACGGTGTTCAACGAGGAACGGGGACTCCCGATCGTGCTCCCGGAGCAGGCCGAGGAGCAGGATGTTTCGGGAAGGAACCTGATCTTCTTCATCGTGCAGCCGGACGGCCGCGTCATCGTGCGCCGGGGCGAGAGCGAGCAGGAACAGGTCGTGGCGCACACGCAGGTGGCGAACATCCTGCGCACCGAACTGGCGGGCAACGAGAATCTCATCGCCGCCATTCAGACCCACCCCGAAGCGCCCTACCGTCACATGGTCAACGTGCTCGATGAGGTGAAGCTGGCGGGCGCCGAGCGAATCTCGCTTCAGGAGATGGAGAACTAGATGGCCATCAAGGACAGCGGCTTCAAGAAAAAGTCCGGGTCGGACGGGTCGATCCCCACCTCATCCATGGCCGACATCGCGTTTCTCCTCCTCATCTTCTTCATGGTGACGACCGTCTTCCGGAAGGACCGGAACCGGCAGATCGAGTGGACGACCGCCGAAGCCACCGAGAAGATCGACGAGAAGCGGCAGAACATCCTCCATCTCTGGGTCCAGCGCGACGGTTCGGTCTGGATCAACGACGTGCTGACGCCGTTCGAGGACATCTCGGAAACGGTTCGGCCCATCTACGCGGAGAACCGGGAACTCGTGGTCGCGATTCGCGGCGACTCCGAGGTGCCCTATCAGCAGATCAATACGATCACGGAAGAACTGCAGGCGTCCGGCGCGGTCCGCGTCACCTTCGCCACGCGACTCGAGCAGCGCGCAATGCGGGCTCGGCGCTAGCAGACACACGACGGGTTTCTGGAGACCGGGAGAGAACGATGGAAGAGACCGGAATTCGGCTCACCGCGAACGATCAGTTCAAGCGAGCGAGCACCAACTGGACGCAGATCGGCCTCATGGTTGCCGTCACGCTCCACTTCGGGCTGTTTGTCCTCGTGCGCCCGTTCGAGGCCGCGGATCTCGGGTTCGTGGCCGAGGAGATCGAAGCCGTGGCGCTGCCGCCCGAGGTGAAGATCCCGCCGCCGCCGGAGCAGATCGCCCGTCCGGCCACGCCGCGGGTCGCTTCGGTCGACATCTCCGAGGACATCACGATCGCGGAAACGACGTTCGAGTCGTTCACGACGGACAACGCGCTGCCCCCGCCTCCCGAGACCGGGAGCCCGGCGGACCGGCCGTCCTTCATCGCGTACGATACGCCGCCCGTGATGCTGAACGGGGGTGAGATTCAGCAGATTCTGGAGCGGGAGTATCCGCGCACGCTGAAGGATGCCGGCATCGGCGGCCGCGTCGAACTCTGGCTCTACGTGACCGAGGATGGAGCCGTCGAGAACTTCGAGGTGAAGACCTCTTCCAATAACGGCCTGCTCGATGAGGCCGCGGGGAAGGTCGTGCAGCAGATGAGGTTCACGCCCGCGAAGAACCGTGACAAGGTCACGGCGGTCTGGGTCTCCCAGTGGGTGACGTTCCAGGTGATCTAGCCCGTCCCACGGATCTGAGGGAGCAGCAAGCGCCCGGCGACGCCCAGAGCGACGCCGGGCGCTTTTTTCCGTCCCGTCGCGCACGGCCCGGAACTCCGGCGGAGCGGCTCGCATCGCCGGACGCGCGCCCCTAAACTGTGCCGCGTGACGAAAGATCAGGTCGAGGCCCGGCTGGCCAGGGTGACCGAGCGCATCGACGCTGCGGCGAGGCGGGCCGGACGGCGTGCGAGCGACGTCGAGATCCTTCCCGTGACGAAGGGACATCCCGCCCGGGGAATCGAGATCTTGAACGCCCTGGGCGTGGGCCGGATCGGCGAAAACCGGGTGCCGGAGGCCGAGGCCAAGCGGTCGGAGCTGGGACCGACGCCCGGTGTCGCGTGGCACCTGATCGGCCGGCTGCAGCGCAACAAGGCGCGACGCGCGGTTCGGCTGTTCGATGTCGTGGAGTCCGTGGACAGCGTGCGGCTCGCGGGCACGCTGAGCCGGATCATCGGGGAGGAGCGGTGCGGACCGATCGAGGTGCTCGTGCAGGTGAACACGTCGGGGGAGGCTGCGAAGGCCGGCTTGGGTCCGGATGCCGCGCCCGATGCCGTCGCCGAGATCTGCGAGCTGCCGGGTCTGCGCGTGGCCGGACTGATGACGATGGCGCCCTTTACGGGGGACGAAGCCGTGGTGCGACCCGCGTTTCGAGGCGCCGCACGGCTGCTGGAGCGCTGCCGGGCGGAGGTTCCGGACTTTGAGGGCCGGGCGCTCTCGATGGGGATGAGCAACGATTTCGAGATCGCGATCGAGGAGGGGAGCACGCGGGTGCGGCTCGGCACGGTGCTACTGGGGGAACGATGATCGACCTGACGCCGTTGGACGTCCGCAAGAAGAAGGACGATTTCAGGCGTTCCGTGCGCGGGTACGATGCACAGCAGGTCGATGCGTTTCTGGCGGTTGTGGCGGACTGCCTCGAACGCCATGTGCGCGAGCACGTCGTGCTCAGCGACCGGATCGAGCAGCAGAAACACCAGTTGGAGAGCTACAGGGCTCGCGAGCGAGCCCTGAACGAAGCGCTCCTGGCCGCGCAGGAGTTGCGCGAGGAAGCCCGCCTGCAGTCCGAGCGCGATGCGACCGTGCGGGTCCGCGAGGCCGAGATGCGCGCGGAGGCGGTTCTCTCCGACGCGGAGCGAGCCGTCCGCCTCTGCCACGACAAGGTCGAAGACCTGAAGGCGACGCGGGGCCGCTTCCTCGCCTCCCTGCGAAAGCTGTTCGAGCGTTTCGAAGAGTACCTCGACTTCGAGGATGAACGGTTCGGGGATGGAGCGAGCGATGTCGATCGGTTCATCGAGCGGTTGCGGGGCATGAGCGGAGGCTCCGAGCCGGTCGAGCCGACCCGGGACGGGGCTCCCGCTGCGGCCGGGGACGCCTCCCCCCCGCCTCCATCGATTAGCCGGGTCGACGTCGGCGGTTCGGGCGCCGCGTCGACCTGACCGCGGCGCCCGGCCGCGCCCGCCCGCCGTTCCGACGACTGCGTCGGCGATCCAGGACATCACCAGACGGGGTACCTCCATGGCCTACCGGCCAATACCGGAGTCCGTACGCGGGCTCGAAACCGAAGTCCTCGCACGCTGGGAGGAAGAGGAGACCTTCGAGCGCAGCCTCGCGGCCCGGGCGGCTGCGCCCGATTTCGTGTTCTACGAGGGGCCGCCGACCGCGAACGCCGCTCCCGGCGTCCATCACATCCTTGCCCGCACGATCAAGGACGCGCTGGCGCGGTACCGCACCATGTCCGGTTACCACGTGCCGCGGAAGGCGGGCTGGGATACCCACGGGCTGCCGGTGGAACTCGAAGTCGAACGTACGCTCGGCATTTCCGGCAAGCCGGACATCGAGCGCTACGGGATCCGGAAGTTCAACGACGTGTGCCGGAACAACGTGTTCCGCTACCAGGACGCCTGGGAGCGGTTGTCCCGGGACATCGGCTACTGGCTGGACTACGGCGCACCCTACGTCACGTACTCGCCCGAGTTCATCGAGTCGGGCTGGTGGGCGCTCTCGGAGATCGAGAAGCAGGGCCTGCTGTACCGGGGATATCGCGTCATACCGACGTGTCCGCGCTGCGGCACGGGCCTCTCGAGCCACGAGGTGGCGCAGGGTTACCGGGACGTCACCGAGCCGGCCGTCTACATCAAGTTCCACCTCGTGGACGACCCGGACGACGCGCGAATCCTGAGCTGGACCACGACCCCGTGGACGCTTCCCGGCAACCTCGGCCTCGCGGTCGGGCCCGACATTCCGTATGCCCGCGTCCGCGTCCTGCCCGAGGGCGCGGACGGCGCCATGGCCCCCGCGCGGGCGCACGACGGGCCGGGCGGGGCCTCGCCCGGTGAAGTGCTCATCCTGGCCCGCGACCGCGTCTCCGAGGTTCTGCGGCACCCGTATGAGATCGTCGGGGAAATGCGCGGGGACGAACTCGCGGGGCGGAGCTACCTGCCCCTCTTCCCGGGCGCGGTGGACCGGGCCGGCTCCACCACGGCGTGGACGGTGCTCGAGGCGGACTTCGTCACGGTCGACGAAGGGACGGGTGTCGTCCACACGGCGGTGATGTACGGGGAGGACGACTTTCGGCTCGGCGAGGCCGCGGGGCTGCCGATGCAGCATACGGTCGGCGGGGACGGACGATTCCTCGACGCGGTGCCGGGCGGACTCGCCGGGATGCACGTCAAGGATCGGGAGACCGAGCGCGCGCTCCGCGACTGGACCGTCGCGCACGACCAGCTGTACGTGCGCGAGATGTACGAACACAGCTATCCGCACTGCTGGCGCTGCGACAGCGCGCTCCTCTACATGGCGCGCGATTCCTGGTATATCCGGACGACCGCGGTGAAGTCTCGCCTGCTCGAGCACAACGCGTCCATCGACTGGCATCCGCCCGAGACGGGATCCGGCCGCATGGGCGAGTGGCTGCAGAACAACATCGACTGGGCGCTCTCACGCGAGCGGTACTGGGGGACCCCTCTCCCCATCTGGCTCTGCTCCGAGGACTGCGGGCGACGGGAGGTGCTCGGCTCCTTCGCGGAGCTGGGGCGCCGCGCCGGCGGCCTCCCGGAGGACTTCGATCCCCATCGGCCGGGGATCGACGGATACGAGTGGAAGTGCGGCGTCGACGCGTGCGGCGGGACGATGCGGCGCGTGCCGGAGGTCGCCGACGCGTGGTTCGACTCCGGCTCCATGCCCTACGCCCAGTGGCACTATCCGTTCGAGAACCGCGACACCTTCGAGCGCTACTTCCCGGCCGACTACATCGCGGAGGGCGTGGACCAGACGCGCGGCTGGTTCTACTCCCTCCTCGCCCTCTCGACCATCCTCTTCGACCGCGCGCCGTTCCGGGCCGTCGTCGTCAACGACCAGGTGCTCGACGCCAAGGGGCGGAAGATGTCGAAGTCGCGCGGCAACGCGGTGGACCCGCGCGACGCCCTCGACAGCTACGGAGCCGACGTCACGCGCTTCTACTTCCTATCGGGGTCCAACCCGTGGGTGCCGAAGCGGTGGGACCCGTCGGCGCTGCGCGAGACCGACCGCAAGCTGTTCGCCACGCTCCGCCACACGTATCGCTTCTTCGCCCTCTACGCGAACGAGGAAGGGTGGTCCCACACCGCCTCCGCGCCGACCCCGGTCTCCGACCGAAGCGACCTCGACCGCTGGGTGCTCGCGCGCCTCGACCGGGTCGCGCGGATCGTGGGAGGGGCGCTCGACGCGTTCGATCTCACGGCCGGCGCGCGCGCCATCCAGGAGTTCGTGCTCGACGACGTGTCGAACTGGTACGTGCGCCGCAGCCGCGACCGCTTCTGGGCGACGCAGCCGGGGGCCGCGGCCGCGAGCGCCGACGCGTTCGCGACGCTGCACGAGTGTCTCGCCACTACCGCGCGGCTGCTCGCCCCGTACGCCCCGTTCATGTCCGATTGGCTGTATCGGGCGCTCACGGACGACACATCCGTCCACCTGGCGGACTTTCCGGAGCCGGCGGGACGTTCGGAGCCCGAACTCGAACAGGCAATGGAGGACGTGCGGCGGCTGGTGGCCCTGGGCCGCGCCGCGCGGGAAAAGGCGGGGGTCCGGATCCGGCAGCCGCTGCGCATGCTGCACGCCGTGCTGCCCGAGGGGCGGGCGCTTGCGGACCCCATGGCGGCACTGGCGATGGAAGAACTCAACGTAAAAAAGGTTGTGTCGCTGGAGGACAGTGAAGATCTTACCCGGCTGTACGCCAAGCCGCGGTTCGGGGTCCTGGGTCCGAAACACGGCGCGCGCACGCCGGCGGTCGCGGCCGGCATCGCGAACCTGGACGCTGCTGCCCTGAGAACGCTCAGGGACGGGGAACCGCTCGACATCGAGATCGGGGATGAACGGGTTCGGGTGACGCCCGAAGACCTCGTGATTCAGGAGGAGACGCTCACCGATCTCGCCGTGGCGACGGGGGGCGGTTACCTCGCCGCCGTGGACACCGATATCGATGATGCGTTGCGCGCCGAAGGTTACGCGCGGGAGATCGTGAACCGCGTGCAGCGGCTGCGGCGCGACGCGGGGCTCGAGGTCGCCGACCGCATCCGCCTCGGCGTGGCGGGTCCGCGGGAGCTGGAACGGGCCGTGTCGACACATGCGGACTACATTGCCGGCGAGACGCTGGCAGTGGAGGTGCGAACCGGGTCGGCCCCGCGGGGAGGCCTGAATGAAGCTGTGGTGAAGATCGACGACGTCGAGGTCCTCATCGGAATCGGCGGCGTCGGCGAAGGCGCCCGAGAAGGATGAACGCGGAACAACGGAAACACATCGAGAAGAGGCTGCTCGAGGCCCGGGCGCGCGCGACGCGGGAGCTGGGGCAGTACGACGAAGAGTTCACGAGCTCCCTTCAGGGGGCGGACAGCGACCTGGCCGCGTACAGCTTCCATATGGCGGACCAGGGGACGGACGCCATGGAGCGCGAGAAGGCGTTCCTGTTCGCGAGCAAGGAGGGTCGGCTGCTCTACCACATCGACGAGGCGCTGAGGCGGCTCTACCGGAACCCGGAGCAGTTCGGAAGGTGTGAGCACTGCGGCGACGAGGTCAGCTTCGAGCGGCTCGATGCCCTCCCGCACGCGCGGCTTTGCATCCGGTGCAAGGAAAAGGAAGAGACCGGTGCCTGAAGCCGCCGGGCACGTGGACGACGCCACCCCCGAACAGGAGTCGCCCGGGTTGCCGGGCAACGGCGATCGCGCCGCGCGACTCTGGCTGACGCTCGTTCCGATCGTCGTCATCCTCGCGCTGGACGTCGCGACCAAGGCGTGGGTCATGAACACGTTCGAGTTGTACGAGCGAACGCCGGTGATCGGCGACTTCTTCCGCCTCACCTACACGCACAACCCGGGAGCCGCCTTCGGGCTCAACATCGGCGAGCATTCGCGGGTCTTCTTTCTCGTCCTCTCCCTGATCGCGCTCGGCGTCCTCGGCGTCCTCTACCGCGGCACGCCGTCCTCCGACCGACTGCGCGTCCTCGCCATCTCGCTCGTCGCCGCCGGCGCGCTCGGCAACATCTGGGATCGCATCCGGCTGGAAGCAGGGGTCGTGGACTTCCTCGACTTCGGCATCGGCACGAGCCGTTTTCCCATCTTCAACGTCGCGGATTCCGCCGTGACGGTCGGCGCGGTGCTGTTGCTGATCTCGTTCTGGCTCGAGGGCCGGCGCGAGCGGGAGATGGCGGCCGCGGCGGCGGAGGCGGCGGCCCCCGAGTGACGTGAGTCCGCCCGAGTCCGACGCGGAGGGTGCGGGCGAGCGGCGGCGCATCGAGATCGGTGAGGACGCGGCCCTCGACCGGCTCGACCGCCTGTTGGCCGAACGCCTGTCCCTGAGCCGGGCCCGGGTCGCGCAACTCATCTCCGACGGCCGGGTCACCATCGGCGGACAGGCGGTGCGGAAGCGGCATCGGCCGCGGCCTGGAGACCGGATCGAGATCGAACTGCCGCCCCCCGTCTCCACCCGGTTGGAACCCGAAGACATCCCGGTGGAGATCCGATACGCGGACGACGACCTCGCGGTGGTCGAGAAACCGGCCGGCCTCGTCGTCCACCCGGCGCCCGGCCACCCGGGAGGCACGCTCGTGAACGCCCTCCTGTTTCACCTCGGCGGCCTGTCGAGCATCGGGGGCGACCGCCGGCCCGGGGTCGTGCACCGGCTGGACAAGGACACGAGCGGGCTCATGCTCGTCGCGCGCCGGGACGAAGTGCATCGAGCGCTGTCGGCGGCGCTCCGCCGCCGCGAGGTCGAGCGGGGCTACGTCGCCGCGACCTGGGGCCACCTCGACGAGGAGCGCCTCACGGTGGACCGCCCGATCGGGCGCGATCCGCGCGACCGGAAGCGGATGGCCGTGCACGAGGCCGGCCGGCCCGCGGTGACGCACTTCAAGCGCCTCGAACGCTGGAACGCCGCGGAACTGCTCGCCGTGCGGCTCGCCACGGGGAGGACGCACCAGATTCGGGTGCATCTCGGATCGCTCGGGCACCCGGTCGTCGCGGACCCGATTTACGGGCCGGACTGGGAACGGGGGTTCGGTGGCGCCGGGGGGCGCTGGGCGGAGGCGCTCCGGCGCCGGGCCGGGCGACTCTTCCTGCACGCCGCGCACCTCGCGTTCGAGCACCCCCGGACCGGCGAGGCGCTGTCGTTCGCCTCGCCGCTGCCCCCACCGCTCCTGGAGGCCGCGGAATGGGCCCGGGCGACCTCGTGAGGTGCTCCCGGAGGGCCGCGGACGCGCCCGCGTAACGGTTGACGCATGTCGGAGGGACGTCTAGCGTCCCCGCATGAACCAGGGAAGACGAGACCGGCGGGGCGGGGACGCTCCCGCCCGGGGCCTCCAGTTCGGATTGGCCAACTACGCGGCGTTCGCGCTCGGCCTCACGTCGATCGCCGTTGGGTACGTGCTGCTCGACCGTGGATCCGTGACGGCCGCGCCGCTCCTGCTCATCCTGGGCTATGCGGTGTTCCTGCCCGCCGGACTGATCCTGGGCTGGCGCAAGCTCGGCTAGGGACACGACACCAGGGGACCCGGCCCGCGGAGGACCCGTCACAAGTCTGCGCGGCTGGCGGCGATTCGGGGCGAATAGCTCAGCCGGTTCAGAGCGCCTGCCTTACAAGCAGGAGGTCGGGGGTTCGAATCCCTCTTCGCCCATTGAACTTACGCGATCCGGAGGGTATTTCGCCCCTCCACCAGACCATCCCGGGAGAACTCTCATGAAGTCGCCGCGCAGCGCATTCCGGCTCGCCCTCGCACTCTTCGCCGTTCTCGCCGCCACACCGGCCCAGGCCCAAAGCCCCGCCGCCATCTCGGCTGCGCTGGGCGACATCGAGTGGCGACACATCGGTCCCGTGAACATGGGCGGACGGGTGTCCGCCATCATGGGCGTGCCGGGCGATCCGCGGACCTTCTGGGTCGGAGCGGCCAACGGGGGCGTCTGGAAGACGACCAACGGCGGCGTGACCTTCGAGCATCAGTGGGACGACGAGAACACCTACTCGGTCGGGGCGCTGACGCTTGCCCCCTCCGACCACAACGTCGTATGGCTCGGCGCCGGCGAGGGCGACCCGCGCAACTCGGTCTCGTACGGTGACGGCGTGTACCGTTCGACCGATGGCGGCGCCACCTGGACCCACCTCGGCCTCGACGACAGCGAACGCATCAAGCGCATCGTCGTCGACCCGCGCGATCCCGATGTTGCCCTGGTCTGCGCGATGGGCCACGAATGGGGCCCCAACCGGGAGCGCGGCGTCTTCCGTACGACCGACGGTGGCCGGACCTGGGACCACGTGCTGTTCATCGACGAGGACACGGGGTGCTCGGACATCGACATCGACCTGACGAACCCCCGCAACGTCTACGCCGGCATGTGGACCTTCCGCCGCCTGCCGTGGCGTTTTGACGACGGTGGCAGGGAGACGGCGCTTTACGTCTCGCGCGACGGCGGCATCTCGTGGAAGAAGATCGCGACGACGCCGGACGAGCCCATGGCCCGCATCGGCATCAGCGTGGCGCAGTCGCGTCCGAACATCGTCTACCTGATCACCGAATACCCCACCGCCGGCACGCTCTTCATGTCCGACGACTACGGCGAGACCTGGGAGATGGTCAACGACAACAAGAACCAGCTCAACTTCCGGCCCTTCTACTACTCCGACGTCTACGTCGACCCGTCCGACCACGAGACGCTGTACACGCTCTCGGGCGGGCTGTCGAAATCGACCGACGGAGGCCGGACCTTCGACCGCATCGCCAACGACGTGCACGGCGACCACCAGGCGTACTGGATCGACCCGGAAGACGGCGAGCGGATCCTCTCGGGCTCGGACGGCGGCATGCAGGTGTCGTACGACGGAGGCGCCAACTTCCACATCTTCCGCAACTTCAGCCTTGCGCAGTACTACCACATCTTCGTCGACGACCGCGACCCGTACTACGTGTGCGGCGGGCTGCAGGACAACGGCAACTGGTGCGGGCCGAGCCGGCTCAACGACCGCCGCGGCATCCTGCCCGGCTATTTCTACACCGTCTCCGGCGGCGACGGCTTCTACACCGTGCCGGTGCCGGGCCAGCCGAACCTCATCTACTCGAACGCGCAGGGCGGCTACTTCCGCATCACGGACACGAACTCGGGGCAGATGCGGTCGATCGAGCCGTGGCCGCTCATGATCGGCTCGGTGGGGCAGGGCATGTACCAGGCGAGGTACCGTTTCAACTGGGACGCGCCGATCGTCATCTCGCCGCACGACCCGGCGACGGTGTACTGGGGCGGCAACGTCGTCTTCCGCAGCAACGACTACGGCCACTCGTGGGACGTGATCAGCCCCGACCTCACGACCGACGACCCGGAGAAGCAGCTCGATTCGGGCGGCGAGATCTACCTGGACAACACCGCGGCCGAATTCCACACCACGATCCTCACCATCGCCGAGGACGAGTTCGAGCCGGGCGTGATCTGGGTCGGCACCGACGACGGCAACGTGCAGATCACGCGCGACAACGGCGCGACGTGGGCGAACGTCCGCGACCGCGTGCCCGGCCTGCCCGCCGAGACCTGGATCGGCAACATCGAGGCGTCGCCCACGGATGCCGGCACCGCGTACATGGCCGTCGACAACCACCGCCTCGACGACTTCACCCCGCACCTGTGGGAGACGCGCGACTACGGGCAGACGTGGCGAGACATTTCCGCCGGGCTCCCGCAGGACGACTACGTGAAGGTCGTGCGGCAGCACCCCTCGAACCCGGATCTGCTCTTCGTCGGCATGGAGCGCGGCATCTTCGCGTCGTGGGACCGCGGCGACACGTGGGTGGACATCCGCGGCAACCTTCCGCGCGTATCGGTGCGGGGCGTGAAGATCCAGCGCCAGTACAACGACCTCGTCATCGGCACGCACGGGCGGGGCGCGTTCATCCTCGACGACATCCAGCCCATGGTCGAGCTGACCGAGGCCATCGGCCAGGACGCCCACCTCTTCGACATCCGCATGGCGACGGAGTGGGAGATGTGGGGCCGCACCAGCAACTTCGGACAGAGCCGCTTCGCGGGGGAGAACCCCGCCCCCGGCGCGTGGATCCACTTCCATCTCTCGGAGGATGCCGCCGAGGCTGCGGGCAACTCGGTCGATGTACGTATCACGGACCGCAACGGCACGCTCGTGCGCGAGTTCCAGCACCGTGACGTCACGCCGGGCGTCAACCGCGCGATCTGGGACCTCCGCTGGACCGGCGCGGAACCGATTCCGGGACAGGGTCCTCCGGGTGGAGGGTTCTTCTTCTTCGGCCCGACCGGCCCGCCCGCCGTCCCGGGCACCTACACGGCGACGATCGATGTGGGCGGCACGGAGCTGTCGAAGGACTTCCGGCTCCGCGGCGACCCCAACGTGGCGGCCTCGCAGGCCGTGTACGACGAGCGCTTCACCGCGGCCATGCGCGCACGCGACCTCGAGACGCGCCTCAATGAGATGATGGGGACGATCATCGATCTGGACGGACAGATCGACGGACTCCTCGAGTCCATCGAAGGCAAGGAGCTGTCCAACGAAGAACAGGTGAGAGCCGTCGCCGACGATGCTCAGAGCCAGCTGACGGCGGTGTCGGGCGAAGTGCGGCGTCCGCCGGGATCGATGGGCTACCGCGACTGGCCGCGCCTCATCGAGCAGCTTCGCAACATCTCCCGCGCGGTCTCCGGCCCGCAGGCGCGACCGACGGTCGGGCAGATGGAGGTGCTGACGGAGATCGAAGCCGGCGCCGCCCAGCGGGCCGAGGAGCTCTCCGGCATAGTGAACGGCGTGATCGCCGACCTCAACGACCTCCTGGAGGACGCGCCGAAGATCATTACGAACTGGCGGCGGGTGGTGATCAGCTGATCGCATGTGGTTCCTGATCGGCACGCTCTCGCGCTGGGCGCTGTTCGCGGGCCTCCTCGTCGCGGTGGGCGTGGTGGCCTTCAAGCTGGTCGTTCTCAGGCGTTTCCCCGGGTTCGAGCCGGAGGGGGACGATGCCGCCGGCGCGATGCCCGAGCGGCTGGCCGCGCGGATCGGGGGGCTTGCCGTACTGCTGGCGGGTGCGGGCGCCCTGGGCCGACTCGCGGCGGAGGTGAGCGTCTTTCGCGATCCGTTCGAACCGCTGGGGGCCGAGGTTCGCCTGCTCGTGACCGCCACTTCCTGGGGTCGGGCGTGGCTCGCGCAGATCGCGGCGGTCGTGCTCTCCGGGCTGGCGTTCGCTCTCGCGGCCGCGCGGGGTCCGCGGGCGGAGTTCGGCTGGATGGCGGGCACGGCGGGGGTGGTCCTCCTCGCGTACACGCCCGCGTTGGCCGGGCACGCGGCCGGCGCCGAACACTTTGTCACTCCGGCGGTTACCGCTCACGTCTTCCACATGGTGGCGGGAGGTGCGTGGCTGGGTACGCTGGCTGTGATAGCGGGAGTCCTGGTTCTGGGACGGCACCGGGGGATTCCGATCTCGAAGCGCCGCATCATTGACTGGATCTCGGCCTTCTCTCCGCTCGCGCTGGGCTCGGCGGCGGTCATCGCGGTCACGGGGCTCTTCCAGGCGTGGCTCCACGTCGGCACGGTCTCGGCGCTCTGGACTGAACCCTACGGCCGGACGTTGAGTCTGAAGCTCCTCGTCGTCCTCGGAGTCGCGGGTTGCGGCGCTTACAACTGGCGCCGCGCTCCCGGCCGGGTCGCGGACGCAGGAGATCCGCCCCGGCTCCCACCGACCGTTGCCGTCGAATTGGGCGCGGCGGGTCTGCTCCTCCTCGTCACGGCCATCCTCACCGGTACGCCACCCCCGGTCCATTGAAGCCGATGGGAAGCCCGGCGGGACGCGCGTGGGCCGGTCCCGAACCGTGACCGCGATCTCGGAACTCCGGGTGAACGGAGACCGGCTGTGGGGACGCATCGAGGAGATGTCGCGCATCGGAGCGACGCCGGCCGGGGGCGTCCACCGCCTGGCCCTGAGCGAGGAGGACCGTCGGGCGCGCGACCTCTTCCGGGCGTGGGCCGAATCGCTGGGCCTTGCCGTGTCGGTCGACGGGATCGGCAACATGTTCGCCCGCCGGGAAGGAACGGGTGTTGCCGCCGGGAGCCGGCCCCCTCTCGTGCTCGGGAGCCACCTCGACAGCCAGCCGACGGGCGGACGGTTCGACGGGCCGCTCGGCGTGCTCGCGGCGCTGGAGGTCGTGGAAACGCTCGAGGAGCACGGAGTGCGGACGGCGCGTCCGATCGAAGTGGTGAACTGGACGAATGAGGAAGGCGCGCGTTTTCCGCCCGCCATGATGGGCTCGGGCGTGTTTTCGGCCCGCTTCGAACTCGCGGACGCCCTCGGCGCGGCGGATGCGGACGGGACGACGGTATCCGACGCCATCGACCGCATCGGCTATCGCGGCGCGCTCCCCGTCGGGGGTCGTCCGATCGCCGCCGCGCTCGAGCTGCATATCGAGCAGGGTCCGGTTCTCGAGGAGGAGGGATGCGAGATCGGCGTGGTGACCGGCGTGCAGGGTGCGCGCTGGTTCGACCTGTCGCTCATGGGTGACGAAGCGCACGCGGGGTCGACGCCGATGTCGCGGCGAACGGATCCGGTGGCGGCGCTTGGGCGGTTCCTCGTCGACGCGTATCGCCGCGTCGAACGCGACTTCGCGCCGCACGGACGCCTGACCTTCGGGGTCCTGGCCGCCGAGCCGGCATCGCGGAACACCGTGCCCGGGCGCGTGACGGTCAGCGTGGACCTCCGGCACCCCGACGCCCCCACCCTCGACGACATGGAAGACGCTCTGCGCGAGGCGGCGACCGACGCCTGTCTCGAACGGGGCGCGGCATGGCGGCTCGACGACGTTTGGCGCTCGCCTCCGGTCCGGTTTTCCGGCCGGTGCATCGACGCGGTTCGCGCGGCGGCGGATCTGTGCGGCTATTCCTCGATGCCGCTCATGGCCGGCGCCGGCCACGACTCCGTGCACACCAACGACGTCGCGCCGACAGGGATGATCTTCGTCCCCTGCGAAGGCGGCATCAGCCACAACGAGGCGGAGAACATCACGCCCGCACAGGCGGAGGCGGGCGCCAACGTCCTCCTCCAGGCGGCGCTCAGGCTCCTGGACCCACCGCCGGCTGATATGTTGTCCGCGCCGACGAACCAAGTGTAGCGCGACACTACGCCAGGAGGCGCCGCGTGACCGCCACGACGAACCCCGCTACGACGAACCCTGCTACGTCGACCCCCGCCGGAACGGCCACGGCTCAGTGGCAGGACCTCGACCGACGCCATCACGTGCACCCGTTCATCGACCCCCGGATCGTGGCCGAGAAGGGGACGCGCGTGATCGTGGGCGCGGAGGGCCGCCACCTCATCGACTCCGATGGCCGGCGCATCCTCGACGGCATGGGCGGCCTGTGGTGCGTGAACCTCGGCTACGGGCGCGAGGAACTCGCGAGGGCGGCGTACGACCAGATGGTCGAACTGCCCTACTACAACACGTTCTTCCGTTCCGCGCCGCCGGCCACGATCGAGCTGTCGCGGGTGCTCGCGGAACTCACGCCCGGCCCGATCGCGCACACCTTCTTCTCGAGTTCGGGTTCCGAGGCGAACGACACCATCGTCCGGCTCGTCCGCCGGTACTGGGATCTCCGCGGAAAACCCGCCAAGAAGACGTTCATCAGTCGGACCTACGCGTATCACGGCAGCACGATGGCCGCCGCCAGCCTGGGCGGCTTCGAGGCCATGCACGCCATGGGCGACCTGCCGCTGCCCGGCTTCGAGCACGTCATGCCCCCTTACTGGTTCGCCATGGGGGCGCCCGGCGAGACGCCGGAGGAGACCGGCGCGCGGGCGGCGCGGGCGGTGGAGGAGAAGATCGCGGAACTCGGCGCGGACCGCGTGGCGGCGTTCATCGGCGAGCCCGTCATCGGCGCCGGAGGCGTCATCGTGCCGCCGGACAACTACTGGCCCGAGATCCAGCGCATCTGCCGCGAGAACGACGTGCTCATCGTCTGCGACGAGGTCATCACCGGCTTCGGCCGCACCGGGGAGTGGTTCGGCGCGCAGAAGTTCGGCATCGAGGCCGACCTGATGACGATCGCCAAGGGACTCACCTCCGGCTACCTGCCGATGTCCGCCGTGCTCATGACCGACGCGGTATACGGCGTTCTGGCCGAGGGGGGAGTGATCCCGCACGGATACACCTATTCGGGCCATCCGGTCGCGGCCGCCGTCGCCCTGGAGAACCTCCGGCTTATGAAGGAGGAGGGCGTCGTCGACCGGGTGAGAGAGGACACCGGACCCTACTTCCAGGCGCGGCTGAGGGAGTTGAACGATCACCCGCTCGTGGGCGAGGTGCGCGGCGTCGGACTCGTGGCCAGCGTCGAACTCTCGAAGGACAGGGCGACCCGGGAACTGTTCGAGCCCATGGGCCAGGTGGGGGCGCTCTGTCACGAGCACCTCTACGACGAGGGGGTCGTGTTCCGCGCCATGCGCGACGTCATGTGCACGAGTCCGCCGCTCACGATCACGCGCGACGAAATCGACGAACTCGTGACGAAGGCCCGCGCGGGCATCGACCGGACGGCGCGGGACCTCGGCATGATGTAGCGCCGAGCGCCGCGCCATCACGCGCGGGACGCTTCAGACGCCTTCGAGCGTCTCCGCCATGAGGTGCCGGACCACGGCCCGCGTGTCGCCGGTCTCTTCGTACACGGCGAGTTGCCGCTGCGAACTCGACCCTTCCCGGAGGATCCGGAGCGCGTATTCCACCTCCGCGCGGGTGCCGAGTTCGTCGACCACGTCATCGAGGAACCACTCGACGATCTCGATGATCAGATCCGCCGCCGGGTGCTCGGTCTGCCGCCCGAAGTCGATGAGCTTTCCGGTCAGCCCGTATCTGGCCGCGCGCCACTTGTTCTCGGCGAGCAGGACCTCGGGGTACTGGCGGAAGGTGAGGTTGTCGCGCCGCAGCTTCCACAGCTTCGCCACGATCCCCTGGAAGATGGCGGCGATGCACACGACTTCCTCCACGCGCGTGCACATGTCGCACACGCGGAACTCGAGTGTCGGGAACTTGTGATTGGGACGGACGTCCCACCAGATCTTGCTCGAATCCGCGATCGTGTTCGAGCGGACCATCGTCTCGATGAAGTGCTCGTACTCGTTCCAGCTTCCGAAACTCATCGGGATGCCGGTGCGCGGGAAATTCCGCCAGATGATGCTGCGGTAGGAGTGCAGCCCCGTCTTCGACCCCTCCCAGAACGGGGAACTCGTGGAGAGCGCCAGCAGGTGGGGAAGGAAGTACCGCGAGACGTTCATCGCGTCGACCATGAAGTCCCGGTCCTCGATGCCCACGTGGATGTGGGTGCCGAAGATCAGGTTCCGTTCGGCAACCTGCTGCAGGTCCTCCCGCAGTCCGACGTAGCGGTCGAGCGGCGTGATGTCCTGCTGCTCCCAGGTCGAGAAGGGATGCGTCCCCGCGGCCACGATGGCGAGTCCCTTCTCGGCGACCGTGCCGCTGACGAGGCGGCGCATGCGCACCACCTCCTCGCGCGCCTCCGCCACATCCCGGCACACCTCGCTTGCCGTCTCCACGCAGGCCTGGTGAAGCTCCGGGTGGATCTGCTCGCGCGTCTCCTCATCCCCTTCGAGAATCTCGGTGATGAACGACGTGAGTTCGCCGGTCTCCGGATGGACGACCTGGTATTCCTCTTCGATCCCGAGCGTAAGTGAAGGCGCTTTCATGTGACCCTCTCCGGGGAGCGTTCGAAGCCGCGGGGGCAAGCCGGCGTAGCCGCGGGGGCAAGCTACTTTCGAGGATCGCCGGAGGCCATGTATGTTCCTCCGTCCCCGACCGACCCGTTTTCCCGACACGGAGGCACCATTGATGGACTGGCTCTACGCAACCTGCATCTTCTGGATTGTGGCTGCGATCTTCTTCGGCGGCATCTACGACGCGGAGACCGGCTCGCCCGGACGCCAGGCACTGGGGCTCGTGCTGAATCTCGCTGTGTTCCTCGGCATCTTCTCGGTGCTGCGGCTGGCCCTCGGCGGCCTGGGCGGAGAGAGCGCGTTCATGAACCTCGTGTGGGGACTTGCCGTGCCCGCGGCCGTGCCTACGATGCTGCTCGGCCGGATCGGGAACGTGGTCTTCAAGCTCGTGGGCGTCACGATGACACGGAAAGTCTTCTCCGCGGACGCCCACTAGCCGGCTGCCGGCAGGACCCTTCCCGGGGCGAGATCGCGCGCCACACTTGCAATCCGGCGATGGTGCGCGAATTATGCGCCCGGATCGCTCGTCGGAGCTTACTTTCAACAGGGAGAACCCAAGATGACCAAAGACGATTTCGCGGCGAAGCTCGCCTCGCAGGCCGGCTTGAGCAAAGCGAGCGCGCGGGATGTGATCGACTGCATTTTCTCGACGGATCCCGGCACGGGCATCATTGCAGGCGAGCTTGACGCCGGCCGCGACTTCACGGTCACCGGCTTCGGCACGTTCGGAACCCAGCACCGCAAGGCGCGCATGGGTCGGAACCCGCAGACCGGCGCGTCGATTCAGATCGCGGCCATGAACGTCCCCACGTTCAAGGCGGGCAAAGGGCTCAAGGATCGGGTCCGAGCCTAGAACGATAGCGCGGCGGGACCCGGAATCGCCCGGGTCCCGTTCGCGGTCGCCTTCCAACTCCGTTTCTTTCTTCTCCAGTCACAACCTGAGCAGCCCCGGGAGCGTCCTCAGCGCTTCGAGGCTGTGCCCCGACTGGAAGTAGTCCACGTACGGGAGCGCGGTGCGCATGCCCCGGGCTTCGGGCGCGTAGCGCGAACTCTCGAGCAGGGGATTGAGCCAGATCACGCGGCGCGCGCGGCGCTGAATCCAGCCCATGGCGCGCCGCAGCGGTTCGACTTCGCCCTGGTCGAGTCCGTCGGAGAGGATGATGACGAGCGTTCGCCGGCCGAGCATCCGCTGCCCGTGCAGGGTCACGAACGCCTCCAGGCACTCGCCGATCCGCGTCCCGCTCGACCAGCCGCGGGCCCGCAGGCGGTCCAGCGCGGGGTCGATCTCTTCGCCGGCCAGCCAGGGCGTGAGGTGCGTGAGACGCGTGCTGAACGCGAAGGTCTGGATGTCGCGGGCGCGCCCGCACCCCAGGAGGAAGCGCAGCAGGAAGCGGCTGTAGCGCTCCATCGAACCGCTCACGTCGCAGAGGACGACGAGCTGCGGCGGCACGTGTCGTCGCCGCCGCCTCGCCAGGCGGACGAGTTCGCCCTCGTGCGCGACGAGCGACCGCAGCGTCCTCCGCACATCGATCGGCCCGCGGCGGCCGCCCGGCTCGAGTCGGCGGCTACGGCGCGTGGACAGCCGTACCATCAGCCGTTCAAGCCAGACGTCGACCTCGCGCAGTTCCTCGTCGCCGATCGAGGCGAAGGAACGCCGCGCGAGCGAGTGCGCGGCGCTGTACACGGCGCCGATCGGACGCTCCCGGGCGTCCCCCTCGTCGGTCGCCTGCTCCACCAGGTCTTCGCGGGCCGCCGCGAGCCCGTCCGGTCCGGAAGGCGCGCCGGGCGTCGGCCGGTCCCCCCGGCCCGACGCGGCCTTCGACAGGAGATTCTCGACGGCGGATGACGGCCGCGCTCCCCGCCACCACGCGGGGAAGCAGCGCTCGAAGACCTCGAGGTCCGCGGCGCTGGAGCAGAACGCCGCCCGGAGGCCCGCCCGGACGTCCTCCACGTCCTCCGCATCGAGATGCGTTAGCGCGGCGACGGCCGTCGTGGACTCCGACAGCGCGCACGCCACGCCTTCGCCGCGCAGTCGGCGGCCCAGGTCGACGACGCGCTCGGGCGTCAACTCCCCCCGTCCCCCGACGAGGCGAGCAGCTCGCCCAGTCTTTCCTCCGTAAGGCCGGCCAGGTCGTTCGGGTCCTTCACGAGCGCCCCGATGGCGTCACGCGCGGTCGCCGGTCGCAGAGGGTCCGCCCCGAGGTGTTCGAGGGCCGAGGCGAAGTCCAGCGTCTCCGCGACACCGGGAGGCTTCGCGAGCCGCTCCCGCCGCAGCCGCTGGGCCAGTTTAACGGCCTCCCGGGCCCGGGCGGCGGCGATGTCCGGCCGCCGCCGCCGCAGGATCTCCACCTCCCGCGCCGCGTCGGGGTAGTCGATCCACAGGTAGAGGCAGCGCCGCCGCAGCGCGTCCGACAGCTCGCGCGTCCCGTTCGAGGTGAGCACGACGACGGGTCGCGTCCGGGCCTCGACCGTGCCCAGTTCCGGGATCGAGACCTGGAAGTCCGACAGGAGCTCGAGCAGGAACGCCTCGAACTCCTCGTCCGCCCGGTCCACCTCGTCGATGAGAAGGACCGGCCGCGTCTCGCAGCGAATCGCGCGCAGGAGCGGCCGCTCGAGCAGGAAGTCCGGCCCGAAGATCGTGCGCTGCACCGCCTCGGCATCGCCGCCGCCGTCCTGCAGGCGGATGTGGAGGAGCTGCTTCTGGTAGTTCCACTCGTAGAGGGCGGTGGGAAGGTCGAGCCCCTCGTAGCACTGAAGGCGAATGAGTTCCGCTCCGAGCCATGTGGCGACGGCCTTGGCGATCTCGGTCTTGCCGACGCCGGCGGCCCCCTCGACGAGGAGCGGCTTCTCCATGGCGAGGCCGAGATGGACCGCCGTCGCGATCCCCCGGTCGGCGATGTAGCCCGCCGCTTCGAGCTCCTCGATGATCTTCGCGATGTCGGGTTGCAAGGCGGCGACCTCCCGGTTGCGGGTGCGACGCGGCCGTCTCAGCTTCCGGTGGAAGCCGATCCGCGGTAGAGCCGCTCCCGGCAATATAACCGTTCCCACGGAGACGACGCCCGACGCGGCCGCCAACCGGCGATCCCCCCCCTGTCCGGCTCCGCTCCGCACACGCAGACCCCCGAGGACCGAAGATGGCGATCGAGATAGAGAAGAGTTTCGATGTCCCGCAGTCCGTGGACGAGGTGTGGAGCTTCCTGACGGATCCGGAGCGGATCGTCGAGTGTCTGCCGGGCGCGACCCTCCTCGAAGCGGTCGACGAGCGTACGTACCGGGGGGAGATCGGGCTCAAGCTCGGCCCCATCGGGACGCGCTTCCTGGGCGAGATCCGCTTCGACGAACTCGACGCGGGGCGCCATCACATGAAGATGACGGGAGAGGGACGGGATCGACGCGGCAGCGGCAACGTGAGAATGACGATGTTGAGCCATCTCCAGTCTGTAGAAGCGGGGGAGGGCGAGGAGGGAGGCGGAGGCGGGACCCGCATCTGGGTGTCGCAGTCCATCGCGCTGACCGGACGGCTGGCGTCGTTCGGGCGCGGCGGCGTGATTCAATCGGTCTCGAATGTTATGTTCAACCGCTTCACGGGATGTGTGCGTGAGAAGCTGGCGCAGTGATCGGCGGAGCGCGGCTGCGGGGCGCGACTTGCGCACGGCGGCGGCTTGCATTAATCGACCTTGAACCCCTTGTTTCGAAGTGATACCGGTTTTGGTGTGTCGCACGGCCCTGTGATCCGTGCGCCGTCTGTTGCACGAACGGTCCGAGGTACTCCATGAGAAGCACGCGGAACATTCTCCCGTGGGTGGCGGCCGGAGTCGCCGTCCTCTCCCTGCCGGCGGCGCCCCGGGCGCTCGAAGCGCAGACGAGCGACCTGCTGATCCTCGTCGCCCCCGTCGCGGTGACCGAGCCGGTGGACCGCCGTTTCGGCGAGCGCATCGCCGAGGAAATCCGGGACGGGCTCAAGATCTTCCCCGGCTACATCGCCATCGAACGCGACGATGCCCGGGATCTGATCGACGATTACGATCTCGATGAGAGAACGATGTCCGCGATCGAGTGGCAGCAGTTGGGGATGCAGATGAACGCCGCCCTCGTCATGGTCGGGACCGCGGTCGCGGTCCCCGGCGGGGTTGAAGTCGACGTCAACTTCCTTGAGCCCAACAGCGGGGACCGGCTCCCGATGGTGGCGTTCACGGTGGCGGACGACGACTCCCACGAAGTGGCGGGCGCCCAGATCATGGGACAGCTCGGGCAGGGGGTCGAGTACCTCCGCTCGCTCGCGTTCTGCGGCGACTACCTCGCCTCCGAACAGCCCATGGACGCGATCTCGAACTGCAACGCGGCCCTGGCGCTCAACCCCGCCAGCGACCGGGCGCACTATCTGCGCGGCCGCGCGCACATGCTCAACGAGGCTTGGGGGGAGGCGGCCGCCGACCTGCAGGGTGTTGTCGACAACAACGCGTCGGACACCGACGCCCTGGAATCCCTCGCGTTCACGTACGCCCAGTTGGGCGACGGCGCCGCGTCGCTGCGCTACTACCAGCGGTTTCTCGACTTCCGGCCGGACGATGTCGACACGCGGCTGCGGATCGCCTACGAGCTCACGCAGGCCGAGCGCTGGACCGAGACGGTGCAGCTCCTCCAGGACGGCGTGGAGCGCGCGCCGGACAACGTGGGCCTGCTCGAATACCTGACGGCCGCGTCGCTGGAGGCCGGGCAGACCGCCGGGGAAGTCACCGATCCCGCCATGATCCGGGTCGCCGTCGATGCGTCGGGCAAGCTCGTGGCGCTGCAGGGCGACGCCGTGAACCCCTCGACGCTCTCCAACGCGACGAACGCGTACATGCTCCTCGAGGAGTACGACAACGCGCTCGCCTTCTCGGATCAGGCGCTCGCGGCGATTTCGAGTTCCGACGGCAGCGGCGAAGGCGAGATGTCCCGCGAGGAGTTGCTCGCCCAGGTGCACGCTTCTCGCTCAACGATCTACGATCGGATGGAGAATCCGGAGATGGGCGTGGCGGAGCTGGAGCAGGCGCTGGCGTACAACCCGAACGTGCCGAACGGACGGCAGCGCCTTGCGGCGCTCAAGATGAAGGCAGGTGACACGGAGGGGGCCGTGGCGGACTTCCGCGCCGCCGTTGCAGCCGGGGCGGATGCGAACCAGGTGGGCAACGCGATCTTCAGCCTGGGATACAACAGCTATTATGTCCCGCAGACCCGAGTTGAATACGGCTCGATCGACCTGGGTGAACTCAATACGGCGCTGGATCTGCTCGACGTGGCCACGGAATTCGTCCAGGATACGGATCTCTCGCAGCAGATCCACTTCTTCCTGGCGTACGGGTACTTCCTCCGGGGGAGCGCCTTCGACAGCCGCAATGAGGCGGACATGGCCTGCGCGCCGGCGCGCACCGCTCTTGGCGCCTTCCAGCGCGTGAGTCCGCACTTGGCGCAGGCGGGTACCGTGCAGGCGGCCAACCAGGAGCAGATCCGCGTAGCGATCGATCAGCAGTTGTACCGCCAGGAGTCGATCATCGAGGAGTCCTGCAGCCGCTCGTAGCCCGGCGGCGCCCGCCCTGGGCGCACCCTGTTTCGAGGCCCTCGCGCCCGGTTCGCTTCACCGCGGCCGGGCGCTTTTTTCTCCTTGTGATGGGATAGAATGGGGAGAAAAGGGGTTGACACCCATCACCAGGACGCATAAGGTGGGTTTCGGTGGGTGGAAACGGGTCGTTCTGGGAGGGACACCCTTGGCGAATGTCGAAGGCACGATTTGCCAGGCTTTCTGGGGAGTTATCGACATCAACTCGACTCTCAGGGTCGGGTCAGCCTGCCGGCGCCTTTTCGAAGGGGCCGGGAGCGGGAGCCGTTCGTCCTCCTCAAGACGCAACCCGACGCGCTGTCGCTCTATCCGGACGAGGCCTGGGCAGACGTGCAGGACGAACTCCGGGAGATGTCGAGACGGGAACCGCGCTTTCGCCCCCAGGTGCTTCGCGTGACGGCGGACGCCGTTCAGGTCTCGCCGGACGCGCAGGGAAGGATCCTGATTCCGGAGAGGATGAGAAAGGCGGTCGCGCTCGGCAGCGAGGCTCTGGTCGTGGGCGCGATCAACCACGTCCAGATCTGGAATCCGGAGACGTTCGAGAGCGTGACGAGTGCGACGGACGAGGACTTCGATCGACTGATAGAGACGGTATTCGCCTGACGAGTTTTCCGATCGCGGCACGGTGGGGGGAGTCGAGGAAGCCGACGGAGTGACAGAGGAGACGTTTCGGCACACGCCGGTCATGCCGGATGAGGTGCTGCGGTGGCTTCGCCCGGAGTGCGGAGGCGTTTTCCTGGATGCGACGGTCGGCGGTGCGGGGCATGCGATCCGGCTGCTGGAAGCAGGATCGGCCGTGCGCGTGATCGGGATCGACCGCGATGCGGAGGCGATCGAGGCCGCGAAGCGGCGGCTCGCCTCGGCGGGCGAAAGGGTGAAGCTGATACAGGCGAACTTCAGGGACGTCGCTCGTCCGGAGTTCGCCGCGGAAATGGACGGTCTGGCGGGAGCCCTGATGGACCTGGGCGTCTCGTCGCACCAGATCGACACACAGGAGCGCGGTTTTTCGTTCCGCCCGGGTACGCCGTTGCGGATGCGGATGGACGAAGGGGCGCGCGAGACAAGGTCCGCGGCCGAGCTGTTGAATCGGGCGGACGAACGCGAGTTGGGCCGGGTCTTCCGCGATGGGGAAGAGCGTAGGTGGCGGACGCTCTCACGTGAGGTGGTGCGGCGGAGGAAGATCCGGCCCTTCAGCACAAGCGACGACCTCGTGGCGGCGTTGTCCGCGGTGCTGGGTCGTTCGGCACGGGAGAAGCAGAAGGCCAGGCTGTTCCAGGCTTTGCGGATCGCGGTCAACGACGAGCTGGCCGCGCTGAACGAGGGGCTGGAAGGGATACGAGTCCGGCTCGCACCGGGTGGGCGGCTGGCGGTGCTGTCGTACCACTCGCTCGAGGACCGGTTGGTAAAGGACGCGTTCCGGAGCTGGTCCGCCGACTGCCGCTGTCCTCCGGGTCTCCCGGAGTGCCGGTGTGGGGGAAGGTCGCTGGGGCGGGCGCTGACGCGCCGGCCCTTGCGCCCGTCGGCCGAGGAGGTGGCCCGGAATCCGCGGGCGCGCAGCGCGCGACTCCGGGTGTGGGAGAAGCGCGGCACGGACGAGCGGGCGGGCGGCGCATGAACCACTGGAGCGGGAGCGTACGGAGGGTCCGCCGCAGAACGCTGGTGCGGTGGATGACGGCCGCGGCGGCCGTCCTCGCGCTGGCGGCTTCGCTGGTGAGCGTGGTCCGTCGGGGCGAGGATGGGCGGAGGTTGATGGCCGAGCTTCGAGGGCTCGAAGCGGAAGACCGGGTCGTCACGGACCGGATCGACGCGGCTCGGACGAGAGTCGATTCGCTCGCGGCGCCGGCCCGGATAGAACGCGCGGCGGAGGCACTCGGGCTGCAGCAGGCAAGCGAAGAGCAACTGCTGCAGGTCGACGCCGGGTACTCGCCGGACGAAGAGGAGAGGGGAGTCGCCGGCAGGGGAGGGGAGAGGTGACGCGTTTCGGCATTCACAGCACGACGCAGGTCGAGGGCGCGGCGGGCGATGCGCGGGAGGCGGCGCTCGTGCGCACGCAGCGCGTCCGGCATCGTGCGCTGGGCATCGCGTTCACCGTCGTGGCGTTGGCGTACACCGTGCGTTTGGGCGACCTCCAGATCCTGGAGAGCGAGGCGCATCGCGCGAGACAGGTCGCGCAGAGCGCGGAGTGGGAGTTGTTGCCCGCCGTACGAGGGCGGATTCTGGATCGTCGCGGCCGGGTCCTCGCGGCGCCGGACACGCGATACCAGGTCTTCCTTGCCGTCGACGAACTGCGGGTCGACCGGGCCGGAGCCATCGAGGCCGTCGCCTCGGTCGTGCCCGTCGCCGCGGAGCGCCGTCGCGCCGTCGCGCAGGCTGAGGGCGGCTGGTCTCTCGTTGCGGGCGACGTGAGCGATGAAGAGCGTGTTCGACTGCAACGGACGGTCGGACGGGGAATCTACTTCGAGAGCCGATCGGCGAGAGAATACCCCCGCAGCATGGGCCGCCGCCTCATCGGGGCCGTCGGGGCCGATGGCCGGGGCGGAACGGGTCTTGAAGCCGACCTCGACGCCTGGTTGGTCGGCGAGCCCGGCCGCGCGGAGGTTCGGCTCGATGGCCATCGCAACGCCTACCGTCCACCCGGCGGACAGGTCGTCGAGGCGGTGCCCGGACACGATGTCGTGCTCACGCTCGACGCCGAACTGCAGCGGATCGCCGAGAACGAACTTGCGCGCGCGATCGCCAAGACGGGGGCGGGCGGGGGCGACATCGTCCTCCTCGACCCGCGCACCGGCGAAATCCTCGCGCTGGCGAGCGAGCGCACCGACGGGGCGGTCGACCGGATCTCGGGCCTCAGCGATCCGTACGAACCCGGCTCCACGCTGAAGCCCTTCCTTCTCGCGTCGCTCCTCAGCGAGGGTGTCGTCGACCTGGACGAGATCGTGGATGTGGAGGACGGCAGGCTGCGGATCGGCTCGAGGGTGATCTCGGACGTCCACGGCTACGACACGCTCAGCGTCCGCGGGATCATCTCGAAGTCGAGCAACGTGGGGGCCGCGAAGCTGTCCGCCCGCCTGACGCCCGCGGTCCAGCACCGCTACCTGCGGGACTTCGGCTTCGGCATGCGGACGCAACTGGGGTACCTGTCCGAGTCGCCGGGGCGCCTCGGCCGGCCGGAGTCGTGGACCTCGCTGAGCCCCGCTTCGCACGCGATCGGGTACGAGATCTCCGCCACGTCCCTGCAGCTCGCCATCGCCTACGGCGCCATTGCGAACGGCGGCGTGCTGATGCGGCCGCGCCTCGTCCGGGAGATACGGGACCCGTTCGGGCACCTCGTGCAGCGCTTCGACCCGAGTCCCGTGCGGCGCGTCATATCCGAGGAGGTCGCGGCCGCGGTTCGCGGGGTGCTGGAGGAGGTCGTCCGCGAGGGTACCGGAACGCTCGCGAGCATGGCGCGCTTCGCGGTGGCCGGGAAGACCGGAACGGCCCGCCTCGCCGTGGACGGCCGCTACGCGCCCGGCCGCTACCGCGCCTCCTTCGTCGGCTTCGCGCCGGCGGATGACCCGCGGCTCGTCATCCTCACGCGACTCGAAGACCCGAGGGGAGGCGTCTATTACGGGGGCGCGATCGCGGCCCCCACCAGCCAGGCGACCCTCCGGGCGGCGCTCGCGGCCGATGGCGTGCAGGTGGATCCGCGGCTGGTCGTCTCCGACGCCCGTCCCCGGCCCTGGTCCGGCGGTCCGGCGGCCGGCGCGCCGGAAGGCGCCGTCGTCTTCGTCTCCAGCGGGACGGGCGCGACCGGCGCGGCCGCCGGCGGGACCGACGTGAGCCGGCGGGGCGTCGTCGCGCTACCGGACCTGTCGGGACTCGCCGCGCGGGCGGCCGTCGCGCGCCTGCACGCGCTCGGCCTCCGCGTCGAATGGCGCGGACAGGGGAGCGTCGCGGGACAGAGCCCCGCTCCCGGGAGCGAGCTGTCCCGGGGTGCAACCGTCGTCTTGAGATAGCCGAGAGGCCGCGCGCGCCGGATTCCGGGACGGAGGGGTGAACGATGGCGAGTCTCGGGAATACAAGATTGGAGGGAGGTTAACCACCGGACTTTGCCGCAGCAGACAACGACGAATCGACAGGTCGAGCGCAGGCTCGACGAAGCGGGCCTCGAGCCGCGGTGGAGAGGGGTGCCTCCCGCGGAGTTTCCCGCGTTGCGTTCGGACTCCCGCCTGGTCGGCGCCGGTGACCTATTCTGCGCGATTCCCGGGACGCGGGTCGATGGCCACGCGTTCGTCGAAGCCGCGCAGCGTGGCGGGGCCGGCGCCGCCGTGGTCGAGCGTGTCGCCGATGTCGACCTGCCGCAACTGGCCGTCCGCGACGCCCGGGCGGCCGTATCGCATCTCGCCGCGCTCTTCGCGGGCGACCCCGGCGACGCGCTCCGCCTCATCGGCATCACGGGAACCAACGGGAAGTCGACCACCGCGTGGCTCACGCGCTGGATCCTGGACGACGTGGGACCCGCCGCCGCGTTGGGCACCCTGGGCACCGTATCCATCGACGGTGAGATCGGAGCCCCGGGGCTGACGACGCCCGACCCGATCGACCTGGCCCTCGAACTCGCCGCCCTGCGAGCCGGCGGCGCCGAAGCGGCGGTGCTCGAGGTTTCGTCGCACGCGCTCGACCAGCGCCGCGCCGATGGCTGCTCGTTCGATGCCGTGGGTTTCACGAGTTTCAGCCGCGAGCACCTCGAATATCATCCGGATCTGGAAGCGTATCGGGCGGCCAAGCTGCGCCTGCTCGATCTGCTCGCGCCGGAGGGCGTCTGCGCGGTGAATGACGACGAACCTGCCTGGAAGGAGGTCGCGCCGCCGAACGCCACGACGCTCCGCTACGGCTTCGAGTCGACGGCCGACCTGTGGCCGGATCGACTCGTCCTGCACGCCGGGGGGGCACACTTCACGCTGCGCGCGCCGGGTGAAGCCGCCGCCGTGTCCCTTCCGCTTCCCGCCGATTTCAACGTGCGGAACGCCCTCGCGGCCGCCGCCATCGCCCGGGGCCTCGGCGTGCCGCTCGAACGAATCGCCGCGCGACTCTCGGAGGCGCCGTCCGTGCCCGGGCGCATGGAGGTGATCTCGCGGGAGCCGGTCCTTGTGATCCGCGACTTCGCGCACAATCCGGACTCGTGCGAGCGGGCGCTGTCCTCGTTGCGGGCGATCGTGCCGGGCCGGGTCATCGCGCTGCTCGGCTGCGGTGGCGACCGGGACCCCGGCAAGCGGCCGCAGATGGGGAGCATCCTGGCCCGCCTGGCGGATGTCGCGATCGTCACCAGCGACAATCCCCGGACGGAAGATCCGTCGGAGATCTGCCGTCAGATGGTCGTCGGGCTCCCGCCGGACAGCTACGAGATCGTCGTCGACCGACGGGCGGCGATCGCGCGGGGACTCGCCGAGGCGGGGCCGGCCGACGCGGTCGCGCTCCTCGGCAAGGGACACGAGACGGTCCAGGTCATCGACGGGAAGCGGCTCCCGTTCGACGAGCGCCGCATCGTGGAGGACCTCCTGCCGGCGCTCGCCGGAGCGTCCGGGCTCCGCGGAGGGGCGGCGTGACGGCGGCCACGCAGGCCCCGGCGCTGCGTTCGGACTGGCTTCGGGCGGCGCTCGGCCTCGACGCCGGCGGCGCCGGGAGCCCCGGCGGCCCGGGAGGGCGGGCGTATACCGGGGTGTCGTGCGACTCGAGAACGTTGGAGCCCGGCGAGCTGTTCGTCGCGCTCGCCGGGGCGCGTCACGATGCCGCCGACTTCCTCCCCCAGGCGGCGGCCCGGGGCGCGCCGGGCGCGCTGGTGCGCGCCGGACGGGAAGATCCGGCGCTGGGGATGGAGTACTTCGCCGTCGCCGATCCTCTGAGGGCGCTCGGCGATCTCGCGGCTCGGGCCCGGCGCGAATCCGGCGCCACGGTCGTGGCGATCACGGGCAGTTCGGGCAAGACGACCGTGAAGGAGATGATCGCCTGCGCCCTCTCCGAGTCCCGCCGCGTATACCGCACCGAGGGGAACTACAACAGCCAGGTGGGGCTCCCGCTCACGATCCTGCGCGCTCCCCCCGACGCGGACGCCTGGGTCCTGGAAGCAGGCGCGAGCGAGCCCGGGGAGATGGCGCGGCTGGCGGAGATCGCCCGGCCCGATCACGTCGTCATCACGACCGTCGGCTCCGCCCACCTCGAGTGCTTCGGCGATGTGGACGGGGTGCTGCGGGAAAAGATGGCGCTGGCGCACGGCGCCTCGGACCGGGGCGCGCTCATCGTGGGAGAGGAACCCGCCATCCTCGCGGAGGCCGCCCGGGCCCACCGGCCCGACGCGATCGTGGCCGGCTTCGGCCCCGGGGCCGACTTCGCACCCAAGGCGTACACGGTCGAAGCGGACCGGATCGAGTTCCGCCGCGGCGGATCGCGCGTCGCGCTGGGCGTGGGCGGCGAGCATCACCTGCGGGACGCTTTGATCGCGGCGGCGCTGGCGGAATCGCTGGACGTGCCGTCCGACGCGGCCGCCCGGGGGCTGTCGCGCTACGAACCGCTCGGCCTGCGCGGCGCGCTGCGCCGCATCGGGCGCCTGACGGTGCTGGCCGACTGCTACAACGCCAACCCGGACTCGTTCCGCGCGGCGATCGCCCAGACGCGCGACCTGCTCCCGGGCCGCCGCCGTGCCGTGTTCGCGGGCTCGATGCTCGAACTCGGCTCCGAGGAGGCGAAGGCGCACCGCGAGATCGGCGACGAGATGCGGGCCGCGGGGTTCGACGTCATCGCCGCCACGGGCCTCTTCTGCGACGCGCCGTTCGACGGCGTGCACGGTCACGCCCTGATCCGGGCGGAGGACCCCGAAGCGGCCGTGCGGCCGTTTGCCGACGCCCTGGAAGGCGATGAGGTCGTGCTCGTGAAGGGTTCGCGCGGCGTCCGGCTCGAGCGGGTCATCGACGAACTGGAAGCCCGCTTCGGAGGGGGCGCCTGATGCTCTACCGCTTCCTCTTCCCGCTCGCGGACCAGCACATCCTGTTCAACGTGTTCCAGTACATCTCGTTCCGCGCGGCCGGCGCCATGGTGACGGCCCTCCTCACCGCGTTCATCATCGGACCGGGCGTGATCCGCAGGCTCAGGAAGCACGGCATCGGCCAGATCGTGCGGGCCGAGGGGCCGGCCACGCACCTCGTGAAGGCGGGTACCCCGACCATGGGCGGCATCATCATCCTCACCGCCTGTATCCTGCCCACCCTCCTCTGGGCACGCCTTGACAACACGTATGTGTGGGTCGCCCTCGTCGTCACCGCCTGGATGGGCGCGATCGGCTTCATGGACGACTACCTGAAGATCGTGCGGCGCCACTCGCGCGGCCTGATCGCGCGGTACAAGCTCATCTGGCAGTTCGTGCTCGGCCTGGCGCTCGGCGGCTTCCTCCTCTGGCAGCCCCTCTCCTCCTTCGGGGCGACGCAGACGATGCTCCCGTTCTTCAAGGACCTGACCGTCGTCCTCGCCCCGGCGATCTTCCCGCTGTTCGTCGCCATCGTCGTGGCGGGAAGCGCGAACACCGTGAACCTGACGGATGGCCTCGACGGGCTGGCCACGGGCCTGGCCGCGATCGCCGCCCTCACCTTCGGCGCCTTCGCCTACGCGATCGGCCGGGTCGACACGTCGGCCTACCTCGGCGTCCTGTACCTGAACGGGGCCGGGGAGCTGTCCGTGTTCTGCGCGGCGCTGGCGGGCGCTGCCATCGGTTTCCTCTGGTTCAACGCCCATCCGGCGCAGGTCATCATGGGCGACACCGGGTCCCTCGCGCTCGGAGGCGCGATCGGCGCCGTCGCCGTGCTCCTGAAGTCGGAGTTCCTCCTCGTCATCGTCGGGGGCGTGTTCGTCCTCGAAGGGCTGTCCGTGATGCTGCAGACCGGATGGTTCAAGTTCAGCCGCCGGCGGTGGGGCGAGGGCCGCCGCCTCCTCCGCATGGCCCCGCTCCATCACCACTTCGAGAAGCTCGGCTGGCCCGAGACGCAGGTCGTCGCGCGCTTCTACATCATCGGCGTCATCTGCGCGCTCCTCGGCCTCGCGACGCTCAAGATCCGCTGATGGCCGAAGACCGTCGTCCCCCGCTCTTCGGGCCCGGCGAGCCCGTGGCCGTCCTCGGACTCGGGGTGTCGGGGACGGCCGCCGCGCGGCTCCTGCACGCGCTCGGAGCGGACGTGTACGCGAGCGACGCGTTCGAGGGTCCCCGGCAGCGCGAGGCCGTGGCGGCGCTGGCCGCCGAGGGCATCGACGCGGAGGTGGGACGGCATGACGTGGAGCGAATCCTGAACGCCGACCTCGTCGTGACGAGTCCCGGGATTTCGCCGACCGCCGAGATCCGGCGCACCGTGGCGGAAGCCGGGGTGCCCACCGTGGCCGAAATCGAGGTCGCCTATCGCCACCTCCGCTCGCGGGTCATCGGCATCACGGGCACGAACGGCAAGACGACGACGACCGCGCTCTGCGGGCACCTGCTGCAGCAGGCGGGCGTGGACGCGCTCACCGCGGGCAACATCGGCCGCCCGCTCTCCGGGATTCCGCTGATGAAGCGGCAGCCGGACTGGCTCGTGGTCGAACTGAGTTCCTTTCAGCTCGCCGATCTCCAGGCGTTCCGGCCCGAGGTCGGCGTGCTCGTCAACCTCGCCGCGGACCACCTCGACTGGTATCCGAGTCTCGAGCGCTACTACGAGGACAAGGCGCGGCTGTTCGCGAACGCCGATGAGGATAGCCGCTGGGTCCTGAACGGAGATGACGACGCGGTGCTCTCCATGGCGGAACCGGCGGCCGGGCGCCGCTACCTCGCTTCCATCGAGCCGCACAGGGCACCGGGGGCATGGCTGGACGAGGCCGGGAGAATGGTTCAGCGTCTCGAGGCCGGGGGGGCGCCGCAGCCGTGGGTCGCGGCCGCCGACCTGCAGTTGGTCGGCGTCCACAATGTCATGAACGCGCTCCTGGCGGGTCTCGGGGCGGCGCTCGCCGGATGCGAGGCGGAGGCGATCGGAGCGGGGCTCGCTTCCTTCCAGGGGCTTCCCCATCGCCTCCAGAGAGTCGGCGAGTTCGAGGGCGTCCTGTGGATCAATGACTCCAAGGGAACGAACGTCTCGGCCACCCGCGTCGCCCTCAATGCGTTCGACCGACCCCTCGTGGCGCTGCTCGGAGGCCGGCACAAGGGCGAGTCCTACCGGTCGCTGGCGCCGGCGCTGAGCGAGAACGCGCGGGCGGTGGTCGCGTTCGGAGAAGCCGCGCCGCAGATCGTCCGGGAGCTGGGCGATGTGGCGCCGGTCGAAGTCGCCGGCGGATTTCCGCAGCTCGTACGTCTCGCTCGCGGGGCCGCCCAGGCCGGCGATGTCGTTCTCTTCTCCCCGGCCTGCTCCAGCTACGACATGTTCCCGGACTACCGGCAGCGCGGCCGGACGTTCGAGCGGTGCGTCCGCGAATCGTACGAAGGCGCCGGGGAGCGGGCGACGTGACGGACCGCGCCATCTCGCGGGAACTCCCGCGCGTTCAGGAGTTCGCCGGTTCGCCGGCGTGGGTGCGGAATGCGCTCATCGGGATCACGCTGGTCCTCGTCGTGTTCGGGCTCCTCTCCGTCTATTCCGCGAGTTCGTTCGCGGCACAGCAGAGCGGACTGCCGGGGAACCACGTGCTCATGAGCCAACTGGCTCGCGCCGCCGTCGGTATCGTGGCGCTGATCGTGGCCGCCTTCGTCGATTATCGCGTGTACCGCCGGTTCGCGTGGCCGATCCTCGGCGTGGCCGCGGTCCTTCTCGTCGTCATGGTCCTCCCCTTCACAACGGAGATCGCGCCCGTCCGGAACGGGTCCCGCCGCTGGCTGATGCTCGGGCCCGCGACCTTCCAGCCCTCCGAGCTGGCCAAGGTCGCGGTGGTCTTCTGGACGGCCTCGCTCGCCGTCCGCAAGCAGCGGAGCTTCGGCAGCTTCCTCAGCGGGGTGCTCCCGTTTCTCCTCATCCTCGGCCCCCTGCTCGTCCTCATCGCCGCGGAGCCGCACCTCTCGGCGACGCTGATCACGGCCGCACTGGCGGCGGCCGTGCTCTTTGCCGCGGGGATGCGCATCCGGCATTTCCTCCTCCTCGCGCTGCCCATCGGCGCCGGCGTGTGGTGGCTCGTGCGCTCGAACAGCTACCAGCTCACGCGGATCCTGGCGTTTCTGAATCCGGAAGCGGACACCTCCGGGGCCGGCTATCAGCTGCAGCAGGCGCAGATCGCGATCGGTTCGGGCGGGATCCTCGGCGCGGGCTATGGTGAGAGCACGCAGAAACTCCACTATCTGCCGGAAGCGCAGAACGACTTCATCTATCCGATTATCGCGGAGGAATGGGGGTTCGTGGGCGCGGTGACGATGCTCACTCTCTTCCTCGTGTGGACACACCTCGGACTGCGGATCGCGAAGTCCGCCCCGGACCTGTTCGGGCGCCTGATTGCGATCGGGCTCACGGCGATCGTCGCCATCGGGGCGTTCGGACACATCGGGATCACGATGGGGCTGCTGCCCACGACGGGAGTGAGTCTCCCCTTCATCAGTTCCGGCGGCACGGGGCTCGTAATCGCGCTCGGCGTCACGGGCATCCTGCTCAACGTGGCTTCGCGGCGGAGATGTTGACGCATGGCGTCGACTCGTATCCTGCTCGCGGGAGGCGGCACGGGCGGCCACCTGTACCCCGCCCTGAACCTGGCCGCAGCCTTTGGCCGGCTGGCCCCCGAAGTCGAATGTGTGTTCCTGGGGGGACGGCGGGGGTTGGAGGCTCGCGTGCTGCCGGACGCGGGGTACGAGTTCCGGCTCCTGCCGCTGCAACCGCTGTACCGGCAGCGGCCATGGCGAAACTGGCGGCTGTTCGCGTCGGCTCCGACCGTCATTGCCGGTGTGCGGCGGGCGTTCCGGGATTTTGATCCGCGGCTCGTCGTGGGCACGGGGGGATACGTGTCGGGGCCCGCGCTCGCGGGAGCCCGGCTGCGCCGCGTCCCCGCGGCGATCCAGGAACAGAACGCGGCGCCCGGGCTCGTGACGCGCCTGTTCGCGCCCGGCGTCGATCAGATCCACCTCGGATACCCGGAGGCTGAGGCCCGGCTCCGTGTCGGGGGCCGCACGCGCCTGAGCGCACTGGGAAACCCGGTCGCACCCGGGGTGGGCGGCGCGGTCGGCGGCGCCGCGGACGGCTCGGCTCCGGCCCGCTTCGACTGGCCGCGGGGTCGGAACCTCCTCGTCTTCGGCGGGAGCCAGGGCGCGCTCGGCCTCAACCGCGCCTTCCTGCGAGACCTGGAATGGGCGGCGCGGGATGCCGCGGCGTGGCCGGACGGCGTTTCGGTCGTGTGGATCGCCGGGCCGGCCCATGCGGCCGAACTCTCCGCGCGGACGTCGGAGCTTCCCTTCGCGGACCGTGTGCGCGTCGTGCCTTACATCGATGATCTGGGGCGGCAGCTGGATCGGGTGGCGCTGGCGCTGTGCCGGTCGGGCGCGATGTCGCTGGCCGAGTTGTGTGCCGCGGGGCGGCCGGCCGTGCTCGTGCCGCTCCCGACCTCGGCCGGGGGACACCAGCTGACGAACGCGCGGGCGCTCGCGGAGGCGGGGGCCGCGGAGGTTCGTGAGGAAGGGGGACTCGAGGCGGGCGAGTTGTGGTCGCTGTGCCGCGACATCCTCACCGACGACCGGCGTCTGACCCGGATGTCGGAAGCCGCCGCGAGCCGCGGCCGGCCCGGTGCGGCGTTCGACATCGCCCGCGAGATGCTCACGCTCCTGGACCGGTGCGCGGCATGACCGGGGCGGCGGTGGGGGCGCCTCGTCCGGCCGCAACCGCGGATCTCCCCGCCTCCGGAGCGCACGTCCATCTGATGGGGATCGGCGGCGCCGGCATGCGCGGGCTCGCGCTCCTCCTCGACAGCTCCGGCTACGTCGTGAGCGGGTGCGATCGCGCCCCGGCGGACGCCCTCGGCGACCTTGCCGAGAAGGAGATCCGGGTCGAGCGGGGACACTCCACCTCCCACCTGTCGGGGGTCGAGCTGCTGGTTCGAAGCTCGGCCGTGCCGGTAGACGAGCCGGAGGTCGTCGGGGCGAAAGTCGCCGGCATACCGGTGATGCGCCGGGCCCGGGCCCTCGGCGCCCTGCTCAACGGGAGGCCCCTCGTCGGCATCGCCGGGACGCACGGGAAGACGACGATCACCGCGATGACCGGGCACGCCGCGGCCGCGGCCGGCCTCGATCCCCTCGTCCTCGTCGGCGGCCGGGTCGAGGCGTGGGACGGATTCACCAGGCTGGGCGATGGTCCGGCCGTCGTGGAAGCCGATGAATTCGACCGTTCCTTCCTCGAGCTTCATCCCACGCTCGCGGTGATCAGCTCGCTCGAGCCCGAACATCTCGACACCTATGGCAACTGGGAACGCCTCCGTGCCGCGTTCGCGGAGTTCGCCGGGCGGACGCGACGCGCCGAAGGCCTCATCTACTGCCACGACGACGAGGGTGCCCGCGAACTCGCGGAGGAGTGCGGTTTCGCCGGAGCGGAGCACGGATTCGGGTACGGTTTCGGCGACGGGGCCCGGTACAGGCTCGAAGAGGCGGGGCGGCGCACGGTGCGTCTCTCCTGGCCGGACGGAACGATCGATCTCACGCTCCGCGTGCCGGGGCGCCATAACCAGCTCAACGCCGTGGCGGCCTTTCTCGCCACGTTGCGGCTTGGCGGGGATCCGAGGGCGGCGGCGCGCGGGCTCAGCGACTTCCGCGGCGTGGCGCGCCGGCTCGAGGTGATCGCGGCGTGGCCCGACCTCACCGTCTTCGACGACTACGCGCACCATCCGACCGAGGTTGCGGCGTCGCTCGCCGCCGTGCGAGGAGCGTATCCCGATGCCCGGCTGACGGTCGTCTTTCAGCCGCATCTGTTCACCCGGACCCGCGACTTTGCGGAGGCGTTCACCCGCGCCCTCACGACCGCTGACGAAGCGCGCGTGCTTCCCATCTATCCCGCGCGCGAAGCGCCGCTTCCGGGCGTGACCTCGGAGCTGATCACCGGCCGGGCCGGCGGGACCGCGGCGCCGATCGACCGCGAAGACGCCCTGGACCTCGTTCCGCCGGAAGTCGGCGCCGGGAAGGCGGTACTCGTCTTCATGGGCGCCGGGGACGTCACCGACCTCGCGCACGCGGCGGTCCAGCGGCGGGTGGGCGATGCGGTGGGAGCGTGATGTCCCGCTCGCGCCGCTGGTCCGCTACCGGATCGGCGGGCCGGCCGCCCGGCTCGCGCGGCCGCGGTCGATCGCGGAACTGGAGGCCGCGCTGCGCGAGACGCCGGGCCGCGGGTGCCGCGTGCTCGGGACCGGCGCGAACCTCCTCATCGGGGACGCCGGGGTGCCGGAGCCCGTCCTCATCCTGGAGGGAGATTTCGTGGCCATCCGGGTCGACGAAACCGCCATCGAAGCCGGGGCCGGCGCCCGCCTGCCCGCTCTCGCCCAGGCCGCGCGCCGCCACGGTCGGTACGGCTTCCATTTCCTGGAGGCGGTTCCCGGCACGGTCGGCGGAGGCCTGCGGATGAACGCCGGGTCGAGGGACGAGGGGATCTGGGATCGCGTCGAATGGGCGGAAGCCGTCACGCCGGGGGGGGAACTCGTGCGGGTCCGCCCCGAGGAGGCGCGGCCCGCGTACCGCCACGTGAGCGTGCCGGCCGACTGGGTGTTCGTGCGCGCGCGTCTCGACGCGGCGCCCGCCGAGGTGGACGCCGTCCGCGAAGCGCACCTGAGTTTCCGCGCGCGAAAGGTCCGGGATCAGGTGTACGATCTGCCCTCGGTCGGATCGACATGGAAGAACCCGCATCCGCCGCATCCGCCGGCCTGGAAGGTCGTCGACCGGGTGGAGATGAGAGGGGCCCGGGTCGGAGGCGCCCAGATTCACGAGCGGCACGCGAATTTCATCGTCAACCTCGGCGATGCCCGCGCCGCCGACGTGATCGGACTCATGACGGAAACTCGCCGCCGCGCCCTGGCGCGTCTCCGCGTGGCGCTGGAGCCGGAGATCCAGTTGTGGGGGTTCGACCCCGCTCAGCTCGCGCGCGTGGGGGCCGCATGATCAGGCGCCGGTCGTCACCACCCGGCCGCATCACCCGCCGCGGACGCCGCCGGCTCCTCCTCGCCCTGATGGTCGCCGCGATCGGTCTGTCCGTCCCCGTGTGGGCGCCGTCCCTCCTCGCGACGCTGCCCGCGTTTCAGATTTCGGAGCTCCGCGTGGTCGGGACCGATCACATCTCGCCCGAAGAGATCCGGGCGCTGGCTCTGACCCCGGACGCGTCCGTGTGGGACGAGCCGGCGAGGTGGGAGGCGCGCGTTCGGGCCCATCCCATGGTTCGCGAGGCCACGGTCCACCGGGAGAGCTTCCGCACCCTTGAAATCGCCATCGTGGAGCGGCGCCCGGTCGCGCTCGTCGCGACCCCGGAACTGCGTCCGGTGAGCGGAGATGGCTACGTGCTGCCCCTCGAACCCTCCGCCGCGCCGCTCGACCTGCCGATCGTCCAGGGTCCGGTCGAGACGGAGGGCGGTTTCGTGGCGGACACGGGCATGCGGGAACTCATCTTCGCTCTGTCGCGCATGGATCGCACGCGGAGCGACTTCATGTCCCTCGTCTCCGAGGTCGGGCCCGCGGCGGAGGGGGGATACCGGTTCCTGCTCCTTCCCGGCGCCGGCGCGGATGTCGTGTTTCTGCCGCGGGAGGAGCCCCTGCGCGCCCTCGACCGGGTATCGATCGCGCTTGGACAGATCGAGGATCGCCGCGTCACACGTGCGGATGCGCGTTTCAGAGGCCAAGTTGTACTGACGCGCGTGGAGGAGCGATGATTCAGGGGGCGGGCATTGTCGGGGTGGATGTGGGGTCGACCAAAACGTGTGCGGTCGTCGCCGCGGTGCATCCGGGCCGCAAGCCCACCGATCCGCTCGAGATCCTCGGCCTCGGCGTCACCCGGTCCGAGGGCATGAACGGCCCGAACATCGGGAACATCGAGGCGGTGACGCAGGCGGTTCGCACCGCTGTCAGACAGGCGGAAGCCACGGCCGGCCGCGAAGTCGAGGCCGCCTACGTGAGCGTGCCGAGCGGAAGCGTGCGGACGTCCCGATCGAAGGGCGTGCTTCAGGTCTCCGGCTCGGAGGTCACGCCCGCCGACGTCAAGCGCGCGCAGGAAGTGGGCCGGGCCGTCCCGATTCCGCCCGGCCACGAGTTGATCCACGCCCTGTCCCAGCGGTACGCCGTCGACCATCGTGACGGGATCCGGGATCCCGAGGGCATGGCCGGAACCCGTCTCGAGGCGGACCTCTGCATCGTGACCGCGGAGGTGGCGATCTGCCACGACCTCGCGAAGGTGGTCGACCGGGCGGGATACCGGCCGGACGAGTTGGTCATGGCGCCGCTGGCCACGGCGCTCGCCGTGCTCGAGGACAGCGAGCGCGAGGCTGGCGTGGCTCTGGTCGAGATCGGGGGCGCGACGACCGACGTACTCGTGTACGGAGGACACCGTCTCCTTCACGCCGCCACGCTGCCGTGGGGCGGATCGATCGTGACGCGGGACATCGCGCGCGGCCTCGGCGTTCACGAAGACGAGGCCGCGCAACTCAAGGAGCGACACGGCGGAGCGCTGCGCGACCGGGCCGATTCGCACGAATTGCTCGACGTCTCGGGGGCTCGCCACGGACGCGCCCGACGTGTGTCGCGCGAGCTGCTGCTGCACATTATCGAACAACGGCTGGACGAGATACTCGGACTGGTGTACGAGGAACTGGAGTCGAGCGGAACGTTGCGAGGACTCGAGGCGGGGATCGTGCTGAGCGGTGGCGGGGCTTCGCTCGCGCACACGGAAGACCTGGCTCGCTCGGTCTTCAATCTGCCGGTTCGCACCGGTATTCCGTCACTCGGCCTCACGGGCATGGCGGAGGGTCTCGCGCGTGGGTCCTACAGCACGGCCGCGGGGCTGGTGCTGTACGGTGCGTCGCGGGCCTCGGCCGGAGGGTTGGTGGGAGCGACCCGCGCCTTCGCGAGAGTCGGCGGGTGGCTACGAGAGTTTTTCTGACGGGAGGAGGGGAGACATGGTCTTTGCATTCGACGAAAGCGGTGTGCGTAACGCGAAAATGAAGGTCGTCGGCGTGGGTGGCGCCGGCGGCAACGCCGTCAACCGCATGATCGATGAGGAACTCGAAGGCGTGGAGTTCATCGCGGTCAACACCGACGCCCAGGCGTTGAAGGAATCCGGCGCTCACCTCAGAGTCCAGATCGGGAAGGAACTCACGCGAGGCCTCGGGGCCGGCGCCCGTCCCGAGATCGGACGGCAGGCGATGTCCGAGAGTGCCGAAGAAATCCGATCGGTGATCGAGGGCGCGGATCTCGTCTTCGTCACGGCGGGGATGGGCGGAGGCACGGGCACCGGCGCGGCCCCGATCATCGGCGGCATGGCGCGGGAGATGGGATCGCTCTGCATCGCGATCGTGACCCGCCCCTTCCACTTCGAGGGCAAGAAGAGGATGCGGTACGCGGAGATCGGGCTGCGGGAACTGCGGCGCGCGGTGGACACGATGATCGTCGTGCCGAACGAGCGTCTGCTCGCGGTCGTAGGGAAGGAGATGACCTTCCGACAGGCGCTCAAGAAGGCGGACGAGGTCCTCCTCCAGGCGACCCAGGGGATCTCCGACCTGATCTCCGTGACGGGCGAGGTGAACGTGGACTTCGCCGACGTCCGCACGGTGATGTCGAACCGCGGGGCCGCCCTTATGGGAACCGGAACCGCGTCGGGCGAGGATCGCGCGGTGGAGGCGGCGCAGCAGGCCATTTGCTCGCCCCTCCTCGACAACGTATCCATCAACGGCGCCACGGGCGTCCTCATCAACATCAGCGGCGGTCCCGACCTGACGATCGACGAAGTCACGACGGCCAACTCCATCATTCAGGAGGCCGCGGGCGACGAGGGCGAGATGATCTTCGGAGTCGTGCACGATCCGCAGCTCGAGGGCAAGATCCGCGTAACGGTGATCGCGACGGGCTTCGGAGACATGGAGGGAGACGAGCCGGCGCCGATGGCCGAGCGGGTGATTCCCGCGACCAAGGCGCCCGGGCCCCGCGCCGCGCCGGTCGTCATCGGCTCGAAGTACGGCGGTCCGAGCGTGCTCGACGATCGCTCCGCCCCGACCGCGCCACCGGAGCCCGAACCCGTGGCGCCCCCCCTGGAGGTGAGGCGGGCGGGCATCGCGTTCGAGGCGCTGGCTGCGGAGGCGCCGACGTCCGAGCCCGGGCCCGAGGCGACGTCGGAGCCGGTGTCCGAGGCGACGGCAGCGCCGGTGTTCGAGGCCGCGAACGAAGCCGCGCCGGAACCGGCGCCGGCACTGGCGGAGGAACCGGCGCCGGAAGCCGCGGAGCAGCCGGTGTCGGAAGAGGTGACGCCGGACCTGGAGCCAGCGCAGCCGGACGGCGAGTCGTGGACCGATGCCCGCGTCGAGTTCGAGGATCTCGAGATCCCGACCTTCATACGGCGACAAATGGACTGAGCGCTTGAGAACAAGACTCTTTACCGCGGTTGGGTTAGCCCTCGCCGGGATTCTGGTCCTCGGCTGGGCCGCGTTCGGCTCCCGCGCTGAGCGGTCGGGGGACGTCAAGGTCGTCGACGTGCCGACGCCGCCCGCGCCCATCGCGCTCGTGCATCGTCTGCAGCGGGGCGAGACGCTGGGGGATGTGTTCGAGGACCACGGCCTGGGTCCCGCGGCCACGCACGCGATCGCGGAGGCGATGGGCGAATTCGAGAGTCCGCGCCGGCTGCGGCCCGGCGTTGCGATTCACTTCGTGCGCAGACTCGGCGAACCTCCGGCGCGCATCCGTGTCGACCTCGACGCGGACCGCATCCTCCATCTGTGGTCCGCCGGCGATGCCGCGCCGCGGTGGTCGGCCCGGCTGGATTCGGTGCAGGTCGTACGCGACACGCTTCTCCTTGCCGGTCTCATCCGCTCGAACCTGTTCGACGCGGAGTTGTCGGGCGACGTGGAGACGCTCGGCGACGCGGAACGCTTCGATGTGGCGTACCGGATCTCGCAGGTGTTCGCGTGGCAGATCGACTTCTGGCGCGACCTGCGGCAGAACGATGCTTACCGGCTTCTCATCGAGCGCGAGGTGCGGCCCGACGGATCCGTGCGGGACGCCAGGGTGCTCGCCGCGGATTTCCGGAACGACCGGCGCGTCCTCACGGGGGTGCGGTTCGAACAGTCCGGGGCGGAACGCGCGGAGTACTACGACGAAGCGGGCGAAGCCCTCCGGGGCCAGTTTCTGCTTGCGCCCCTTGACATCGTCCGCGTGACGAGCGGCTTCAACCTGAGGCGGTTCCACCCGGTGCTCCGGCGTACTCGACCGCACCTCGGCGTCGACTACGGGGCGGCGCGGGGCACGCCCGTGCGCGCGACGGGCGCGGGACGCGTGACCCGGGCAGGGTGGTGGGGGAACTACGGGAACGCCGTCGAGATCCGTCACGCGAACAACATCCGCACCCGATATGCGCACCTGGCCAACGTCGCGCGCGGCGTCGCGGCCGGGACCCAGGTGGAACAGGGACAGGTCATCGGGTATGTGGGCGACACCGGTCTCGCGACCGCGCCTCATCTTCACTACGAGTTTCTCCGGAACGGCGCGCAGGTGAACCCGGCCCGTCTGCAGTTGCCCAGGGCCGAGCCGGTCGCCGCTGAGTCGCGCGAGCGGTTTGCGGCGCTTCGGCACGTCGTGCTGTCGCGGTTGCGGAGCCTTCCGATGCCTGTACAACCCACTCAGCGCGCTCGCCGCACACAGGATTGAGCCCGGGCCTCTGGTTTCTCGTCGCGCTTGGCGCGGTCGTACTCGCCGGCTGGGCCTATGGCGCGCGCGAGGAGCGCGTGGCGGGGCGCGCCGGTCCCGCCGCCGTCCGGGCGGTGGCCGTCTTCCTGATTCTCGGCGCCCTCGCGCTGCCCGCGTTGCGCGACAGCGGCGTCGGGGCCCCCGAGCGCGTCGTCCTGCTCGACATCTCGCGCAGCATGACGCTGCCGGTTCGCGCCGGAGATGCCGGCGGGGCGACGCGGCTCGACTCGGCCCTGGCCCTTCTTCCCGGACTCGCTCCCGACCGGATCTACCTGTTCGGCGACCGCCCCGTCCCCGCCCGGCTCGATTCGCTGGAGGCGCTCGGCGCGACGCACGAGGCGAGCCGGCTCGAACCGGCGCTGCAGGCCGCGCGGCTCGGCGGAGCCGACAGCGTCTGGGTGCTCACCGACGGAGAGTGGACGGACCGCGGCGCAGCCCGTGAGACGGCTACGGGTCTGGGCCTCGGGGTGCGCGAACTCCGTGTCGCCGCCGCCGAGCCCCGCGTCGCGCTCGCGGCGCTGCGGGCGCCGGAGCGCGTCCGGGCCGGCGACACCGTCCGCGCCACGCTCGAGTTTCACGCCGGCGGCGGATCGGGCGGCGAGGGCGAGCTGCCCGACACCGTGAGCTTCCAGCTCGAGCATGAGGGGGCGGTGGTCGCGACCGGGCGCGCGCCCCGACCCGCTCCCGGGCGGACGGGCCGCGCTCAAATCCCCTTCGTCCCGCACGACGGAGGCGCCGGGCCGGCCTGGCGACGCTACGAAGCCGTGCTCACGGATCCGCCGGACCCCTTCGGAGTCTCCGGCCGGACAGGTACCTGGATCGAAGTCTCGGAGTCCTCCGCCGGAGCCGTACTCGTGTCGCTGGCCCCCGACTGGGAAGCTCGCTTCCTCGTCCCCGCCCTCGACCGACTCGTCCTGGGAGGCGCGCGCGGCTATCTGCGCCTTGCCGACGACCGCTTTCTCGAGATGGGCTCCGGTCCCCGCGTCGTCGAGGCGGCCCGGGTACGCGAAGCGGTACGGGGCGCCCGGCTGCTTGCGGTCCAGGCCTCGCCGGACGACCTCCCGCCGTGGCTGGCCGGCGCGCTGAGGACGCACGCACGGACGCTCTTCTTCGCCGGGGGGCCGGGTGACGTGCCGGGGGTGGGGGCGCGCGTCACGGGTCCCCTGCCCGGCGAGTGGTATGCCGCCGGGCCGGTGCCCGCGAGCCCCTCGGCGGCGCTCCTCGCCGAGGCCGACCTGGATCTCCTGCCTCCCGTCCGCGAACTCTATGCCGTGGAACCGGCCGGGACATGGTCGGTGGTCAACGCGAGCCGGAACCGGCGCGGAGAGGGACGGCCGCTCCTCACGGCGGGGGAGGACGGGACGCGCCGGTGGGCGCTTTCTGCGGCCTCCGACTGGTGGCGCTGGGCGCTACGGGGGGACGAGCCGCGCAGGGTGTACGAGGGCGTGTTCAGCGGCATCGTCGGCTGGCTCGTCGAGGACGCGACACCCCGGCTGGCATCGCTCGTGCGGACGCCCGCGCCCGGCGAGCCGCCGGCGTGGCGCATCCGTCCCGGATCTTCCGACCTCGCGATCCAGGTGCTCGATGAGGCGGGCGCGGAGGTGTGGAGCGAAACCATCGCGGATCCTCCGGCCGAAGTCGTGGGTGCCGCTCTCCCGGCGGGCCGCTACGAGGTCCTCGTGACCGCGACCGGCCCCGAAGGTCCCGTCGAACTCCGCCGGCCCGTCGACGTCGAGCCCGATCCCCGGGAGTTTCTCCCCGGGCCCCCGTCCGAACCGCTGGCCATCGCGGCGCAGCCCTCTCCCCGACCGCCGGTCGACGTGCGCTCGCCCCGGCCCGTGTGGCCCTTTCTCCTCGCGGTTCTCCTGCTGTGCGGGGAGTGGGTGTGGCGGCACCGGATCGGACTCCGGTGACCGGTACGCTCCGCCGCCCGAGACGCGGCCTGTGGCGGCGGATCGTCGACTTCGCGCTCACGGATGTGAACACGCTCGTCGACGGCGGGCTCGACGGCGCCGCCATCGAACGGCTGGAGGAAGTCCTGCTCGAAGCGGATTTCGGGGTCGACACGACGCTCGAGCTGGTCGAGGCGCTCGAGCGGGCGGCGAACCGCGGCGCCATCGCGACGGAAGGCGATCTGCGCGATACGCTGAGGGCCCGGCTCGCCGAGACGCTGGCCGCCGCCGCGCCTCCCGCCGGCGGGTCGCCCACCGACTCGCCCCCGCGCGGCGACGGGCCGGCGGTCCTCCTCCTCGTGGGCGTGAACGGCGTGGGGAAGACGACGACCGCGGCGAAGCTCTCCGCGCGCCTGCAGGCCGAGGGCGGGCGCGTGCTGCTCGCCGCGGCGGACACGTTCCGAGCCGGGGCGCAGGAGCAGCTCCGGGCGTGGGCTGAACGGCTGGGGGCCGATTTCGTCGGGGGAACGCCCGGAGCGGACCCGGCCTCGGTGGCGTTCGACGCGGTGGCGGCGGCGCGCGCGCGGGATGCCGACTGGGTACTGGTCGACACGGCCGGCCGGCTGCATACGCAGGACGATCTGATGCGCGAACTGGTCAAGATCGATCGCGTGCTCGGCCGACAGGTGGAGGGCGCGCCGTACGAGCGGCTGCTGGTCGTCGACGCCACCTCGGGGCAGAACGTGATGAATCAGGCGCGACAGTTCGGGGCGTCGCTCGACCTCACGGGCCTCGTGCTCGCGAAGTTCGACAGCACGGCGCGCGCCGGCACCGTCGTCTCCGTCGTGCGCGAACTCGCCGTCCCGGTCCGCTACCTCGGCGTCGGGGAGTCCCCGGAAGACCTCGAAGCGTTCTCGCCCGACCGGTACCTCGACAAGATCCTGGCCGCGGAGCCGTGATCGCGTGACGGCGGGGCGCTCCATCCTGCGGGGATCCGTGCAGTACCTGAAGGGCGTGGGCCCCCGGCGGGCGGAGCGCTTCGCGAAACTCGACGTTCATACGGGACGCGACCTTCTCTATCACCTCCCGTACCGGTACGAGGACGCGACGACGGTCGACGCGATCTCCGAGCTGAAGGTCGGCCAGGATGCGACGGTCATCGGGCGCGTGGTCTCGAAGGGCGTCATCCCCACGCGCCGCCGGCTGCGCGTCTTCCGGGCCGTGCTCCGAGACGGGAGCGGCCACATCGAATGCGCCTGGCCGGGACGCCCGTGGCTCGACCGCACGATAGACAAGGGCGACCTGCTGCTCGCCTCCGGACCCGTGCGCTTCTACCACGGCCGACAACTCCAGCCGCGCGAACACATCGTCCTGAGCCGGGCCTCCGACGATCGAGCCGCCGCGGCAGAAAAGTCCGCCGAACGCTCGGCGTCCCCTGAGACGCGTCCCGCCGCGGAGCGTCCCGCCGCCGGACGGGTGTTCCCCGTCTACTCCGCCACCGAGGGGCTCACGCACCGGCAGATCCGCGCCGTCATCCACCTGAACCTCGCAAGTCTCCTCTCCGACCTCGGAGACGAAGACCCGCTTCCCGGCGGCTGGCTCGAGGAACTCTCCCTCCCCCCGCTCGCGGAGGCGCTCCGCACGCTGCACCGCCCGCCCGCCGTCTCCCGGGTCGAGCCCTGCCGCCGGCGCCTCGCCTTCGAGGAGCTCTTCTTTCTCCAGCTTCTCCACGCCCGAGCCCGGGCGCGTCTTCGCCACGAAGTCCGCGGCGTCGCCTTCGACGCCCCGTCCACGCTCACGCGCTCGCTCCTGAAGGCCCTCCCCTTCAAGCTCACCGCGGCCCAGCGCCGCGCCTGGTCCGAGATCGAAGCCGACATGGCCCGGCCCGCGCCGATGAACCGCCTGCTGCAGGGGGATGTGGGGAGCGGGAAGACGGTCGTTGCCGCGCTCGCCATGCTCAAGGCGGTCGAGGCGGGGCGCCAGGCGGCGATCATGGCCCCGACGGAACTGCTGGCGGAGCAGCACCGGCGGACGTTCGAGAAGATGCTCGGGCCGCTCGGCGTGGAGCCCGTGCTCCTGACCGGCGCCGTCACGGGGAAGGCGCGGCGGGAGACCCTGGAGCGGATCGCGGCCGGCGACGCCCGCCTCATCGTCGGCACGCACGCCCTGATCCAGGAAGGCGTCGAGTTCGCAGCCCCGGGGCTCGTCGTCATCGACGAACAGCACCGCTTCGGCGTGGAACAGCGCCGCCGGCTGCGCGAGAGCGGCGAGGCCCCCGACGCCCTCGTGATGTCCGCGACGCCGATCCCCCGCAGCCTCGCCCTCGTCCTCTACGGCGACCTCGACCTCTCGATCATCGACGAACTTCCCCCCGGGCGCCGGCCGATCCGAACCGCCGTGCGCGGCCCCGAGAGCCGCGATGCCGCCTTCGACTTCCTCGGCGACCAGCTCGCCCAGGGCCGCCAGGCGTACGTCATCTACCCTCTCGTCGAGGAGTCCGAGGCCCTCGAGGCCCGCGCCGCCACGGTCATGTTCGAGCAGCTCCAGGCCCGTTTCCCGGACATCGCCGTGCGGCTCCTGCACGGACGCCTCTCCTCCGCCGAGAAGGACGAGGCGATGCGGAGCTTCCTCGCGGGCGACACGGGCCTCCTGGTCGCGACCACCGTCATCGAGGTGGGGATCGACGTCCCCAACGCGACCGTAATGATCATCGAAGACGCCGAGCGTTTCGGCCTTGCCCAGCTCCATCAGCTGCGGGGCCGCGTCGGGCGGGGCGCCGAGCAGTCCTACTGCATCGTCTTCCACGCTTCCGAGACGCCGTCGGAGCGGCTCGTCGCCTTCGAGAAGAAGACCGACGGCTTCGAACTCGCCGAGGAGGACCTCCGGATCCGCGGCCAGGGCGACCTGTTCGGCAAGGAGCAGCACGGCGCCGTCCTCCTGAGGTTCGCGCAACTGGACCGCGACTTCGACCTGCTGGAAACCGGGCGCCGGCGGGCCCGCGCCATCGTCGAGGCGGACCCCGGGCTCTCGAAGCCGGCCCACCGCCGGTTCCGCCACGAACTCGATCTCCGTTACGCCCGGCGCGAGGCGCTCTACCACGTCGGCTGACCCGGCCGGCACCGCGGCGGCCGCGTTCGCCCCGTCCTGCGTTTGCCCCGTCCCGAACGGAGCCGCAACTTGTCGCCGCACATGTCCGAACACACCGTCACCATAAGCGAGTTGCCCGCCCGCATCGGGGACGAAGTCCGTCTCCGCGGCTGGGTCCGGCGCCTCCGCTCCAGCGGCAAGATCTCCTTTCTCGTGCTTCGCGACGGCACGGACGAGGTCCAGTGCGTCTTCGTCCGCAACGAGATCCCGCCCGAGACATGGGAACCGCTGACCACGGTGGGGCACGAGGCGTGCGTCGCCGTGACGGGCGTCGTGCGCGCCGATGCTCGCGCCCCCTCCGGCGTCGAACTCACCGCGTCGGGTTTCGAGGTGCTGGGGCCGTCGACCGACTTCCCGATCCAGCCCAAGGAGCACGGCGTCGATTTCCTCCTCGAGAACCGCCACCTCTGGCTGCGGAGCGCGCGGCAGATCGCGATCATGCGCATCCGCGACGAAGTCATCCGCGCAATCCACGACTTCCTCCACCACGAGGGGTTCGTCCACGTCGACACCCCCATCCTCACCGGCGCGATCGGCGAGTCGGCGGGCACCCTGTTCGAGACGGAGTACTTCGATCTCGGCACCGCGTACCTCGCGCAGACGGGGCAGCTCTACGTGGAGGCCGCCGCCGCGGCGCTCGGCAAGGTGTACTGCTTCGGCCCCACCTTCCGGGCCGAGAAATCGAAGACGCGCCGGCACCTGACCGAGTTCTGGATGGTGGAACCCGAGGCCCCCTGGATCGACTCCGACGGGAACATGGCGCTCCAGGAGCGCTTCGTCTGCTGGATCGTGAAGCGCGTCCTCTACAACCAGCGCGATCAGCTCGAAGCGCTCGGCCGCGACATCTCCAAGCTCGAGGCCATCCAGCCACCGTTCGACCGCATCAGCTACACCGACGCCGTCGCCTTCCTGCAGTCGAAGGGAAGCGACATCGAGTGGGGTTCGGACCTCGGGGCCACGGCCGAGACGCTGCTCGTCGAGGGCCGGGACAAGCCGCTCTTCGTGTTCGACTATCCGAAGGGGGTCAAGGCCTTCTACATGAAGGAGAACCCGGAGGATCCCCGCACGGTGAAGTGCAACGACATGCTCGCGCCCGAGGGATACGGCGAGGTGATCGGCGGCAGCCAGCGGGAGGACGACCACGACAAGCTACTCGCGCGCATCCGCGAGGAAGGACTCCCGGAGGCGTCCTACGACTGGTATCTGGACCTCCGAAAATACGGCACTTTCACGCACAGCGGGTTCGGGCTGGGCGTCGAGCGCACGGTGACGTGGATGTGCGGCATCGACCACCTGCGCGAGACGATCGCGTTCCCCCGCATGATGACCCGCATCACGCCATAAACTTGCGACAGGCTTCGAAGGAGGAGAAATGACCAGGAAACAGCTTCCCGCCAAGGCTCTCGCGCTCGCCGCGGTTCTTACGCTGCTCGGGACGGCCCTCGTGCCCGCGACGCCGCTCGCCGCGCAGGAACACGCCGAGATGGCCGAGATGATGCACTCCGTCGAGTACCTGGGCGGACGGCCCAACTCCCCGTTCTCCGAGGCCGTGCGGGTGGGGAACGTCCTCTACCTGGCCGGCAAGCTCGGCACCGTGCCCGGCGAGGGGCTGGTCGAGGGCGGGATCATCCCCGAGACGCAGCAGACGATGCGCAACATCGAGGACGCCCTCGAGCGCTACGGCTCGTCGCTGGACGAGGTCGTGAAGTGCACGGTCTTCCTGGCCGACATCGCGGATTTCGGAGACATGAGCCGCACGTACATGGAATTCTTCCCCAACGACCGGCCGGCGCGCAGCGCGCTGGCGGTGGGCGGCCTGGTGCTGAACGCGCGCGTCGAGATCGAGTGCATCGCCACCGTCGGCCTCCCCGGCGGCGACGACGGGGACGGCGGCTCATAGCGGCCCGGCGCGGCCCTCTGATTCGGCGCACCGCCCCGTGATCCGGCTCACCTGGCTCGGCTTCGTCGTCGGCGCGGTCGTGTTCGCGGCGCTCGGGATGTGGATGAACATCCAGATCAGCGCCCCGATGTTCTCGAACCCCGGCCCGGTCGGCATCCTCGCCCTCATCGGCGGCACGACGTCGGCCCTCGTGAGCCCCCTCCTCCTCCGCCGCCTCGAAGCCCGCCGCCGCCGCCGTCGAAAACGATGAAGAGGATGCGAACCGCCTTCCCGGGACCTGGAGGGATTGCCCAAAGTCAACCGATGATGAGGGGTCTACTTCTCGGATACGCGCTGGCGCTTGGTGTCGCTCCGGTATCCGGCCAGGTCTCGGGCCGGATACCGGAGTGGACGCTGGAGCGTGGCGTAACGATCGGGAGTGTTGACGATCCGGTTTATGGACTGTCACGGGTCGGCGGGGTTGTCGCAGATGCCGAGCATGTATTCGTGCTGCAGCCGCAGGACGGCACGGTGCGGGTTTTTTCGCGCGCCGGGGAATTCGTTCGCGACCTCGGCCGTCGAGGGGAGGGGCCCGGCGAGTTAATGCGGCCGAACCGGATGGGGTGGCATGGATCGCGACTTTGGGTCACGGATCCGATGTCGCGGCGGCTTACGTTCTTCGACGTAGCGACCGGCGAAGCGGAAACGATCCAGTACCGGGCCGACGTCCCGGGATCGATTCAGCGATGGATCCCGTTCGCCGTACTCGCCAACGGCCAGGTTGTCGCATCTGCCGAAGTCACGACGGCCCCCGGGGGCCTGATGGCGGCTTCGGAAGTCCCCTTCATCGTCACGGAGCTCGATGGGGCCCTGCGCGACACGCTAGCTCGACAATCGATTGTCGGCCTCATCCGCAAGATCACCGCCGGGATGGCTAGTGGCCAGTCATGGGTCGTTTCGCCGATTCAGGACCAGGACTTGATAACCTTCGCTCCGGACGGATCGAGCGGCGTTGTGGTGAAGCGTCGGAGCTGGGACGGGGGCACGGCCCCCGCGGAGTTCGAAGTTACGAGAATCGACCTTCACGGCGACACCGTGTACCGGCGAAGCTTCGAATATGAGCCCCGCCCCGTGCCACCGGACTTCTTTGATGACCAGATCGCCAGCTCCATAGATAGGCCAAGCATCAACAATCGGAGAGCCCACGCCCGCGCCCTGCGCGAGTTCTACGAGCAACACCGCTACTTTCCCCCCGTGGCGTCTGTCGTGCTGGGTAACGACGGAACCACCTGGCTGGCAGGATTGAGAGAAGAGGACGGTGAGCGCGAGTGGCTGGTGCTCGATGGCTCGGGATCGGTCATCGGCCGGCTTCGACCTCCCGGTGGAATCTGGTTCGCGGATCTGACGGAGTGCTGGGTCGTGGAAAGGGATGCCTTCGACATCCCGTATGTGGTTCGGTACGACATTGTGCGGCAACCCCCGCCCTAGTCGGGGCGGTGGCGGCGGTGCCTTATCCCGTTCCACCGGGCTCGGCGAGGCGCCGCAGGGGCCCGGCGTCGAGGCGGTGGCCGCCGGGATAGGTGTGGGAGGTGAAGGCGACGCCGGCCGCGCGTAGCCGCGCCTCGTGGGCGTCGATTGCGGCGCGGTCGTAGTACTCATCCTCGTCGCCGACGACGAGATGGAGGTCGGCGGCGGAGAGCGCGTGGCCGTGCTCGCTCAGGTCGAGGTCGGGCGGGACGGTGGCACCCCACAGGATCGCGCGGTCGATGCGGGCGCGGCCGAAGGCGAGCCAGCGGCAGAGGGTGTGGACGCCCTGCGAGAAGCCGAGTCCGACGATTCGCGGGGGCGCCGAGCCGCCTGACGTCTGCCGGGACTCCTCGGCGAGGACGTGCGCGTGGAGGCGGTCGAGGTAGCCGACGTAGTCCTCTATGTCCGTGAGACGATCTTCGCTCGTCATCCACGAAGCGCCGACCTTGCGCGACTCGTGGTCGATGTAGTGACGGTGCAGGCCCTCGGGCGCGACGATGCACCGCGCGCCCCTTTGGATAGGCTGGAAATGGCGCAGGAAGCGGTGAGCGAGCTGGTGGTATCCGTGCAGGGCGAACCAGATCTCGGTCGCCGGCCGCACCTGCGGCTCCAGCACGGCGAAGCGCACCCGCCGCTCGATCGTGATGTGCCTCGGTTCAACCGACACTGCGCCTCCCGGCCCGCCGACCCTGGTGTCGTGACCAGATCGCGGGCTGCCAGGGTTCGAAGGGGTGATAGATTGCCGCATGGCTTCCGAGTTCGTCTACACGCGGCGCGTGGAGTTCGCGGATACGGACACCGCGAACCTCATCCATTTCACGGCGCTCCTGAAGTTCATGGAGGAGGCCGAGCACGCGCTCTACCGCTCGTTCGGCCTCGTCGGCTTCCGCTGGAGCGAGGATTCCGTGTTCGGGATGCCGCGCGTCTCCGTCTCGTGCGATTACCTGGGCGCCGTCCGTTACGGCGACGAGGTCGAAGTGAGACTTCGGGTGCGTGAGGTGCGCCGCAAGGCGATCCGCTACTCCGCTGAGTTCACGGTCGACCGCTCCGGGGAGGGGGAAGTCGTCGCCCGCAGCGACTGGACCGTCGTCTGCGCCCGCCGCGAGCACGGCAGCCGCGACTGGCGGGGGATCGAGATCCCGCCGCTGCTCAAGAAGCGCCTCCAGACGATGTCCGCCCTCCCCGAATCCAACATCCCAGGACGGTAAGGGGGGCAGAGTGGGCTGGTTCCGTCGTGTCGGCGTCGCGTTGTTCGCCGGCGGGATGTTCCTGATCCCGGGCTGCGGCTCCGAGTCCGGTGAACCCGTGACCGCAGGCACGGCGGGACCGACGCTCACTGCCGTCGACAGTATTCTACTGCCGGAAGGCGACACGCTGTACATCGGCAACCCATACGCTCTGGTCGTCGACCCCCTCGACGGGTCCTTCTACATATCGGACATCTTTTCGGCACGGGTCCTCCGGTTCCGCAGAGACGGCAGTCTGATGCTCGTGTACGGACGGCCGGGAGAGGGGCCGGGAGAGTTTCGCGGCGGCCCAGGGGTTCCGATGGTGCTCGACGACTCGACCGTAGCCGCACAGGTTACAAGCTCGCGACGAGTGAACATCTTCGACCGAAACACCGGAGAGACCATTCGAGTTGTGGACTTTCCCGCGCTGGGCGGAATCACTCCCCCGGTGGTGATCGGCCAGGACGTCTGGATGACGGATTTCGAGCTCCAGCGCGAAACATCGCTGACTCGTTGGCGACCGGCCACGGACGAATTCGCGAGTATGGGCGGACTCCCGGAGCAGTACGTTGCGTCCATCAAGAGCGGCAACTGGTCCTATGCGACTCTTTTTTCGATCAGTTCTCTTGCGTACGCCGACGGACGGTTCGTGCAGGGCAGGTCCGGACTAGACGAGATGTTCGTCTTGAACCTGCGGGGCGAGGTGGTGGACACGCTGGACATCCCGGTGGCGCGGAGGAAGGGCGTTCCGGCCGACCTCAGGGAACGCATCGACATCGAGCGCATCCCGTACCGCGAGCAGTTGGAGGAGAGTTCGCGACTGCGCCAACTTTTCCCGCGGCCGGGCGGCGGTTTCCTGTTCACCCACCACGACCAGACGGCACTGAAGATGGAACCGATGCCGGTGCTCACCGCCAAGACCTGGGTCGGGATCCTCTCGCCAGACCTCTCACAAGCGTGTGTGGACACCCTCGTGCCGCACGACTTCGACATTCGACCGATGGAGACCTTCAGGGGCGATACGCTATTCGTCCTGGACCGGCGAATCGACGAGTCGGAGAAGCTTCAGACCTGGATCTTGATGTACCTGGTCTCGGACGAGGATTGCGACTGGATGAGCACACGGCCCGGAGGGTAACTCGCGTCGTGGCCCGCAGCGACTGGACCGTCGTCTGCGCCCGTCGCGACCACGGCAGCCGCGACTGGCAGGGCATCGAGATCCCGCCCCCGCTCAAGGCGCGCCTCCAGTCGATGTCGGCCGTCCCCGAATAGTCCGCCCGCCGAAGTCGAGACGGATCCCGTCAGGCGTCCGCGCTGAACACCGTGCCCCCGGCCTCCGCCGCGGCCATCGCGAGCTTTCGATCCAGCGTCGCAAGGGGACAGTTCAGCCGTAGCGCCAATTCCAGGTACATCGCGTCGTAGACGGTCAGGTCGTGCTCCCGTGCGATCCGGAGAACCATGGCTCCACTCGGCGTGCGGTCCAGCACGATGGGAAGGTCGTCAAGCGCCGCGAGCGCCGCATCCGTGCCCGCAGGCGGAACGCGGCCCCGCCTCTCGGCCGCGAGAAGAGCGTTGCGCAGCTCCGCCCACCAGATCTGCGGCGCCACGCCGCCCCAGGCCCTCAGCCGTTCCAGCGCCGCGTCAGCCAGGGTAGACGATTCGTCCAGCATCGTCCAGGCGATTGCGGTGGAGCAGTCGACGACAAGCGATCTCATCGGCGGCCTTCGTCTCGATAGGCGAGGATCTCGTCGACCGAGAGGGTGCCGAACTGCTCGCGGAGATTCTTCAGCCTCGCGACGGCCGCGTCCACCGTCTGGAGATCGGAAGTCTTCGGCGGAACGAGCCTCGCCATGGGACGTCCTCGCTTCGTGATCATGATCGTCTCGCCGGCTGCTACCGATTCGAGCAGCGCCGAGAGGTGCGTCTTCGCCTCGAACGTGCCTACCTCGCGCATCCTGCCATCCTCCGTCCGCTGATAAACTAGTCAACAATCTAGTTATATACGGCGATGTGTCAAGCCCCCAAGGCGTGTACGTTCCTTGCGGCCCAGCGTCTTGGGGTTCATATTGCGCTCCGTCGGGTCCGTTTCTCCTCCCGGCAATCCCGATGGTGAACAACCTCGGCTTACGACTGACAATGACCCAATTGGCGAACATTTCAGGACGTGCACACGGCGTAGCGGCTACTTGTCGGTTCGCCGCGTGGACTGCGGTAGCCGGTTGCAACATGGACCATGCCTCGGACGCCATGGATTGGACGCTCTCGGACGGTACTACTCTCCGGGAACTGACCCAAAGCGAGCCGACCGTCGTCGTGGTGGTCGATCCCAGCCAATGCCTCCGGTGCTCGTCCGTGTTGGCCGAATGGCTGGACCGGGAGCGGATGTCGGGGGTGAACGTGGAGTTGTTGCTCGCTCGTGAACCGGAAGACAACGAGAGGAGGATTCTGCTCACGACTGGGGTAAGGACGGACGGATACCTCAGGGGCGTGCAGATCGAGCCTCTGCGCACGCCAATTGAATTGGTGGTTGACTCCGGTGGTGGTGTCCTCTTTCGTGCCGAGCGCGTCTACGGGCCGTCAAGCCCTCTCCTCGACGCTCTGGAAGACGGACGTTCGTTGCGAGAGGCCGTGGACGCGTTGTCGGTATTGGAACACGAGGCGAATCAACAACAGAGGGAGATGGAGTAGGGCGGAACGCGGAGCTGCAGCCACCCAACACAAGGAGCGGCTAAAATGAAGAGACGCAATCTGGTCACCGGGGCGCTCGCCATCGTGGCGCTGATGGGGGTTCTGGCCGTCGTGCCTTTCGGGGCCACGGCGCAGCGCCCGCCGCAGGTGCTTCTCAGCTTCAACAACTTCGAGTGCCCCGGCGCGTGCGCGGCCGGCGCGCCCGTCTGCTGCTACGTGGCGCCCCCCATCGTCGTCGTCATTGACGACGATTAAGGGACAGTAGTGGGCTGGTCCCGTCGTGTCGGCGTCGCGTTGTTCGCCGGTGGCATGTTCCTGATCACGGGCTGCGGCTCCGAGTCCGGCGAACGCGTGACTGGGGACGCGGCGGGGCCAACCCTCACTGCCGTCGACAGCCTTCTGCTGCCGGAAGGCGACACGCTGTACATCGGCAACCCATACGCTCTGGTCGTCGACCCCCTCGACGGGTCCTTCTACATATCGGACATCTTTTCGGCACGGGTCCTCCGGTTCCGCAGAGACGGCAGTTTGATGCTTGTGTACGGACGGCCGGGAGAGGGGCCGGGAGAGTTTCGCGGCGGGCCCGGAGCTCCGATGCTCATCGACGATTCGACCGTAGCCGCCCAGACCACAGGGTCGCGGCGAGTGAACGTCTTCGACCGAAACACCGGAGAGACCATTCGGGTTGTGGACTTTCCCGCGCTGGGCGGAATCACGCCCCCGGTGGTGATCGGCCAGGACGTCTGGATGACGGATTTCGAACTCCAGCGCGAAACATCGCTGACTCGTTGGCGGCCGGCCACGGACGAATTCACGAGCATGGGCGGACTCCCCCGGGAATACGTCGCGTCGCTCAGCACCGACAACTGGTCCTATGCGAGCCTTTTTAGTATCGGTTCTCTTGCGTACGCCGACGGACGGTTCGTGCAGGGCTGGTCCGGGCTGGACGAGATGTTCGTCTTGAACCTGCGGGGCGAGGTGGTGGACACGCTGGATATCCCGGTGGCGAGGCGGAAGGGGGTCCCGGCCGACCTCCGGGAACGCATCGACATCGAGCATATCCCGTACCGCGAGCAGTTGGAGGAAAGTTCGCAACTCCGGCAACTATTCCCACGTCCCGGCGGCGGTTTCCTGTTCACCCACCACGACCAGACGGCACTGAAGATGGAACCGATGCCGGTGCTCACCGCCAAGACCTGGGTCGGGATCCTCTCGCCAGACCTCTCACAAGCGTGTGTGGACACCCTCGTGCCGCACGACTTCGACATTCGACCGATGGAGACCTTCAGGGGCGATACGCTATTCGTCCTGGACCGGCGAATCGACGAGTCGGAGAAGCTTCAGACCTGGATCTTGATGTACCTGGTCTCGGACGAGGATTGCGACTGGATGAGCACACGGCCCGGAGGGTAACGCCGGATCACCCGTCTCCCTTCACTCGTCCGTGCCGAGGATTGCGATGCGTCAAGGAGGGAAAGCTGCGGCGTCGAGCACGTTGACGACGTGGCGGCCGGTGGCGTTGGCGAGGTCGGCGACCTGGTGGCGGCAGCTTGTGCCGTTGGCGATGAGCCATTCGTCGTCGCGCAGTTTGCGGACGGTGGGGAGGAGTTCGAGTTCGGCGACGCGGCGGGAGACCTCCGCGTGTTCCGCCTCGTAGCCGAACGAACCCGCCATCCCGCAGCAGCCGGCGGGGATGGGTTCGACCTCGAGGTCGGGGATCGCGCGGAGGACGTCCAGCGTGGGGCCGTCCGCGCCGAAGGCCTTCTCGTGGCAGTGGCCGTGGACGCGGACGCGCCGGACGGGGAGGGGCGCGAGGTCCAGCCGGTCGAGCGCCGCCGCTTCGACGAGCCATTCGGTCAGCAGGCGGGCCCGGTCCGCGACTTCGGCCGCCTCGGGTCCGGAGTCAAGCACCGGCAGTTCGTCGCGCAGCGTGAGCAGGCATGACGGTTCGAGTCCCACCACCGGAATCCCCCGCGCCACGAAGCGGCCCAGCGCGCGGACGGTGCGGTCGAGTTCGGTCCGCGCCTCTTCCACCAGGCCCGCGTTGAGGAAGGTGCGCCCGCAGCAGAGCGGCCGGCCCGCGGTCACGGCCTCCTCCACGCGATAGCCCGCCCGCGCCAGCACTCGCACAGCCGCGTGAGCGTTCTCCGGCTCGAAATAGCGCGTGAAGGTGTCGACGAAGAGCGCGACCCTCGGCGCGCCGTTATCCCGGGCGGGAAGCCCGGCGGGAAGCCGGGAGGGCAGGGAAAACGGCTGCGACGACCAGCGCGGGAGCGGCCGGTCGGCCGCCAGACCCCCGACGCGTTCCCCGAGGCGGGCGAGCGCGGGGATCCGGTTCCGCAGGTTGACGAGCGGGGCCGCGCGCGAGACGAGCGGCGCGTAGCGCGGTAGGTACGCGAGCGCGCGGTCCCGGGGCGAGAGCGGTTGCTCGGCGCGCAGGCGGTGCAGGAACTCCACCTTCATGCGCGCCATGTCCACGCCCGTCGGACACTCGCGGCGGCAGCCCTTGCAGCCCAGGCAGAGGTCCATCGCCTCGTACAGTTCCGGCGATGTCCACGGGTCCTCGCCCAACTGCCCCGACAGCGCGAGCCGCAGGGCGTTGGCGCGACCGCGCGTGGAATGCCGCTCGTCGCTCGTGGCGCGGAAGGAGGGGCACATCACCCCCGGACTTCGCTTGAGACAGGTGCCGTTGTTGTTGCACATGTCGACGGCCGGCGAGAAGCCGCCCCACGCTCCCCAGTCGAGCGCCGTCGGCAGCTTCCGGGTCTCCAGTCGGTACCGGGCCCGCAGCAGCGTGGGGTCGTTCATGCGGGGCGGGTCGATGATCTTCCCGGGGTTCAGGCGGTCCTCCGGATCGAAGCGGCGCTTGATCTCGCCGAAGGCGGAGACGAGGCGCGCGCCCAGCATCGGTTCAAGGAACTCCGACCGGATCCAGCCGTCTCCGTGCTCGCCTGAATGAGATCCGCCCAGTTCGCCCGCGAGCGCGAAGGCGTCCACCGCGATCGCGCGCAGCCGCTCCACATCGTCCCCGTCGCGCAGGTCCAGCGCCGGCCGCACGTGGAGGCAGCCCACGGACGCGTGCGCGTACCACACGGCGTGCGTGGCGTGGCGGTCGATGATCTCCGTGAGCCGGCGGTACCACTCGGGCAGCCGTTCGAGCGGGATCGCGCAGTCCTCGATGAAGGCGAGCGGTTTGCGGTCGGCGGGCTGGGACATGGAGATGCTCAGCCCCGCCTTGCGCATGGCCCAGATGCGGGCCTGGAAGACGGGGGACTCCGCGCGGGTGACGCCCACGGCGATCCCGCCCAGCGCGGACTCGAGCTGCGAGAGGGAAGCCGAGACGGCGTCCGGATCGTCCCCGGCGAACTCGACCACGAGGATGTCGCGCGGCGGGCCGCTCCCGTCCTCCCCGAGCTGCCGGAGCACCCGCTCGAAACTCGGCATCTGCGCGGCCAGCCCGAGCACGGTCGCGTCGAACAGTTCCACCGCCGTCGGTTCGATCTGGACGATCGCCGGGACCGCGGCCAGCGCCTCGCCGGTCCCGTCGAAGCGGCACACGCCGAGCGCGCGCACGGAGGGGATGGGCTGAAGGTCGAGTTCGAGCGCGGTGAAGAGCGCGAGCGTCCCCTCCGAACCCACGAGAAGATCCGACAGCCCGGCGCCCTCCCGGCCCAGGCGGTGCAGCGCATAGCCGGCCACGTGCCGGGGGACGTCCGGCACCCGCCGCGCCAGTTCCTCGGCCTCGCGCCGGTAGAGCGCCCGCATGTCGGCTTCGAGGCTGTCCCCGGAGGCCCCGGACGCCGCGGAGGCCCCGAACGCCCCTTCCGGCCCGGCCTCGCGGCGGAACTCGGCGCGCCGGCCGTCCGCGAGCACCGCCTCGATGCCCCGGACGTGCTCGACCATGTGACCGTACCGCACCGACCGCGACCCCGCGCTGTTGTTGCCGGCCATCCCCCCCAGCGTGGCGCGGCTCGACGTGGCCACGTCGATGGGGAAGAAGAGCCCGTGCGGCCGCAGGAACGCGTTCAGCCGGTCCAGCACGATCCCCGGTTCGACCACGATGCGCCGGGCGGCCGGATCGAAGTCGAGCACCCCGTCCAGCCCCCGGCTCGTGTCGAGGATCACGCCGCGCCCGATCGACTGCCCGCTCTGCGACGTCCCCGCCCCGCGCACCACGACCGACGTCCCGTGCTCGCCCGCCAGTTCCACCGTCCGCCGCACGTCGCCAGCCGATTCCGGGAGAACGACCCCCAGCGGCTCGACCTGGTAAATCGACGCATCCGTGCTGTACAGCCCGCGCGTGAAACGGTCGAACCGGACCTCTCCCCGGAGCCCCGCCCGAAGTCGAGCTTCGAGCCGGGCCTCGCGTCGAGCGTCGGGTCCGGGCCGGGGCCGTTGCGAACCGGCGCGGTCGTGAGAGATTGGGCGGGTCACGAGCCAAGTTGTATCGGCGGAAGCCCCGACCTGACAAGAGCGAGCCACCCTTGACCTACCGCAGCGGCAGACACTTCCTCCAGCTTCCGGGCCCGACCCCGGTGCCCGAGCGCGTATTCCGGGCCATGAACCGGTCCGTCATCGACCACCGCGGACCCGAGTTCGGCGAGATGACGCTCGGGTTGTTCGACGGGTTGAAATGGGTGTTCGGCGACCCCGCGCACGTCTTCATCTTCCCCTCCTCCGCGACCGGGTGCTGGGAGAGCGCCCTCGCCAACGCCATCTCCCCCGGCGACCGCGTCCTCCTCTGGAACAACGGGTTCTTTGCCTCGAAGTGGGGAGAGGTGGGACGGGCTCTCGGGCTGCGGGTGGAGGCGATCGACGGAGACTGGCGGCGCCCTGCGGATCCCGCCCGCATCGCCGCGCGTCTGGCGGAGGATTCGGGGGATGGAAAGCGGGGCATCCAGGCCGTGCTCGTCGTCCACAACGAGACCTCGACGGGCCTCACGAGCGACATCGCGGCCGTGCGGAAGGCGCTCGACGAAGCCGGCCATCCCGCCCTCCTCATGGTCGACGCCGTCTCCTCCCTCGCCGCCACGCCATTCCAGCAGGCCGAATGGGGCGTGGACGTCACGGTGTGCGGCTCCCAGAAGGGTCTCATGCTCCCGCCCGGCCTCGGGTTCTGCGCCGTGAGCGAGAAGGCGCTCGCCCGCCACCGCGCGGGCCGCGGGACGCCGCGTTCGTACTTCGACTGGACGGCGATGCTGAGCGACAACGAGGGCGGCTACTTCCCCTATACCCCGCCCACGACGCTCCTCTACGGGCTCGAGGCGTCGCTCGCGATGCTGCGGGAGGAAGGGGCCGACGCCACCTTCGCCCGCCACGCGCGCCACGCCGAGGCCACGCGCCGGGCCGTCGCCGCTTGGGGTCTGCGCAACTACTGTCAGGATCCGAAGGCGGTGTCGAGCGCCGGGACGACCGTGATGGTGGGAGACGGGGAGGACGCAGATGCGTTCCGTCTCGCCGTGCTCGAACGTTTCGACATGTCGCTGGGGACGGGTCTCGGCCCCCTCAAGGGGAAGGTGTTCCGGATCGGGCACCTCGGGGATCTCAACGAACTCACGCTGATGGGAGCGCTGGCCGGGGTGGAGATGGGACTGAAGACCAGCGGAATCGCGCACGAACCCGGCGGTCTGGTGGCCGCCGCCGACTTCCTGGCCGGGGCATGAGAGGCATCATGCGAGGCATGAAGCGGCCCGCGGGACGGACTTCGAGGCTCGCCAGGGCGTCGGTCGCGGCGTCGGTCGCCGCGACGCTCGCCGGCTTCGGGTGCGGCGGAGGGGGCGGGGAACCGGGGGTCGTCGAACTCTCGCTGGGCCACGTCGGCTCCCCCGGCTCGCTCTACGACGTGACGGCCAACGAGTTCGCGCGCCGCGTGAACGAACGGCTCGCCGGCCGGGCCGAACTCCACGTCTACGGCGCGAGCCAGCTCGGCGGCGACGACGCGATGCTGCAGCGGCTGCGGCTCGGCACGCTCGACATGTCCATCCCCTCCACGATCATGTCCTCGATGGTGGACGCGTTCGGCCTGTTCGAGATGCCGTACCTCGTCCGCGACCGCGACCACATGAGGCGGATCGAGGAGGCCGTCGTGTGGCCCGAACTCGCGCCCCGCGCGGAGGAAGCCGGTTACCGGATCCTGGCGGTGTGGGAGAACGGGTTCCGTCACATCACGAACTCCCGCCGACCCATCCACGGGCCGGAGGACCTGGACGGGATCAAGCTGCGGACGCCGCGCGGCGTGTGGCGCGTGAAGCTCTTCCAGGCGCTGGGCGCGAACCCGACGCCGATGCCCTTCTCCGAAGTCTTCGTCGCGCTCCAGACGGGGGTGATGGACGGACAGGAGAACCCGCTCACGCAGGTGACGAGTTCCAAGCTGCACGAGGTGCAGGACTACCTTTCCCTCACGGGGCACGTGTACAGCCCCGCCTTCGTCACGACGGGCGCCGGGCGCTGGGAGCGCCACCCGGAGGACGTGCGCGCCGAGGTGGAGGCGATCGCGCGGGAGATGCAGGCGTTCGTGTACGAGACGGCCGCGCGCATGGACGGCGAGTTGCTCGCCGAACTCGAGGCCACGGAGATGGAGATCAACGAGGCGGATCCGGCCCGCTTCGAGTCCGCCAGCGAGCCCGTGTACGACGAGTTTGCGGCGACCGTCGAGGACGGACAGTCCCTCATCGACCGGGCGCGGGCGGCGGGATCGCCCGCGGCCGCTCCGGAGGCGGGATCGGAGGCGGGATCGGAGGCCGGGTCGCCGGCAGGATCGGCGGAGACCGGATCGCCGGAGACCGGCTCATAACCGGCCCGACCGCCGGGTCGCGATTCCCATGATGAGGACGGGCGTCCGGCGCTTCCTCGAGGGGGCGGTGCTCGTCCTCCTCGCGGCGCTCGCCCTGGTCGTCGTCGTGGGAGTCGGCTTCAGGAAGGCGGGGGCGGCGCTCGTGTGGTACGACGAGGTGGCGTCGATCCTCCTCGCGTGGCTCACCTACTACGGGGCGGCGCTCGCGGCGCTGCGCCGGGCGCACATCGGCGTGCCCACGCTGACCCAGCACTTGACGGGGCGCGCGCGGCTTGCCGTCGTGCTCGCGGCCGAGGGCGCGATCATCGCCTTCTTCGCCGCGGTCGCGTGGGCCGGCTGGCAGGTCGTCCGCGTGCTGGAGGGGACGACGCTCGTGAGCCTGCCCTCCGTGCCCGCGGCGCTGGCGCAGTCGGTGATCCCGATCGGGGCCGTCCTCTTCATCGTCGCGCAGCTGCTGGGACTGCGGGACGCGCTTTCCCCGGGGGACGCCGGCGCGGAGGAGACGGTCCCAGCCGGCGAGGGCGAGCCGTGACGCTCCTCGTTCTCTTCCTCGGCCTGGTGCTTCTCATCGCCATTGGCGTCCCCATTGCGGTCGCGCTCGGGATCGTCGCGCTCGTCGCCATCGTCGCCTCGGGCGGCGTCGCCATGCTCCCGAACGCGGGCCTCGTGCTGTTCGACGGGGCGACCTCGTTCCCGCTCATCGCCATCCCGCTCTTCATCCTCGCGGGCGCGATCATGAACGCGACCGGGATCTCGCGCCGGCTCATCGCCTTCGCCTCCGCGCTCGTCGGGTTCATCCGCGGCGGCCTCGCGATGGTCGGCATTTCCGCCTCGCTCTTCTTCGCGGAGATCTCGGGCTCCGCCGTGGCCGATGTCGCCGCGCTCGGCTCCATCCTCATCCCCGCCATGAAGAAACGCGGCTACCGGACGCCCTTCGCCGCGGCCGTGACGTCTTCCTCGGCCACGCTCGCCGTCATCATCCCCCCGTCCATCCCCATGATCCTGTATGGCGTCATGGCCGAGGCCTCGGTCGTCGAGCTGTTCGTCGCCGGCATCGTGCCCGGGGTGCTCGGCGGCTTGCTGCTCATGTTCGTCGCCTGGCTCTACGCCCGTCGCCACGACTTCCCCGTGGAGGGCCGGTTCGAACTCCGCCGCGTGTGGACGACGGCGCGCGAGGCCGGGTGGGCCCTCCTCCTGCCCGCGATCATCCTCGGCGGGATCTTCAGCGGCTGGGTGACGGCGACGGAGGGGGCCGGGCTCGCCGTTGTCGCGTCGCTCGTCGTGGGCGGGCTCATTTACCGCGAACTCGACCTCGCCCACCTGCGCGAGGCGATGCTCGAGGGCGGCGTGCAGACGGCCGTCGTCATGCTGCTCGTCGCGACCTCCGCCCTGCTCGGCGACTACCTCACCGAACAGCGGCTCCCGCAGCAGGTCGCGGCGGGGATCATGGGGCTCACGGAGAACAAGTGGCTCATCCTCGCGCTGCTCAACGTCTTCTTTCTCGTCATCGGCCTCTTCCTGCACTCGGCCGCGGCGATCATCCTCGTCGTCCCCATCGTGATGCCGCTCGTGCGCGCGGCGGGGATCGACCCGGTCCACTTCGGCCTCGTCGTCACCCTCAACCTGGGCATCGGCCAGCAGACGCCGCCGGTGGCGAGCGTGCTCGTGACCGCGTGCTCCGTCGCCAAGGCGGACATCTGGGAGGTGAGCAAGGTCAACCTCCGCTTCGTCGCCGTCCTCGTCGCCGTCCTCCTCCTCGTGACGTACGTCCCCGCGATCCCCCTCGCCCTGGTGAACGTCTTCTACCACTGACGTCGTTCGACGCGTCGGAGGGCGTCCCGGGAGGATCCTCCGGCACGCCGAGGCGTATGGCTAGGAGAGTCGCGGTATCTCGGGGCGAGGGACGCCAACGGGCGGGCACCGCGACGAAGGGGGAGGCGACGTGAGAAGACGCATCATCGCGACCGGCATCCTGCTGGCCGCGCCGCTAGCCGCACAGGAGGACGTCGCGCTCCGAGCGGGTATCGGTATGGGATCCATCGTGGGAAACGGAGGCGAATCGATCACCGTCCCCACGGTCGGTGTGGACTTCGGGTTCCCGTTGGGATCGGGCCTCTCCCTGCGTCCGGGGGTGTCGTACGCGCGAATGGGAACGGACGTCAGGTATTACGCCGGCGGGCTAGAGTGGACGGGTAGCCGCTCGATCGATTACGTGCAGACCTCGTGGCTCCTCGCCCGGCCCCGGATCATCGGCAGCGGGAGGCTGTCTCTCGGCGTTCAGGCGGGACCATGGCTCGGGATCAAGGTCTCATGCGATAACTCCGGCACCTTTGGCCCCGGGCTCTGCGAGGGTGCGGATCCGGGCGCCGAGGTCACGGACTACGGCCTCATGGGCAGGTTGGGGCTTTCCCACGGAATCACGGACGACGTCCGCGTCAGCATCGATGCGCTCTACCAGGTGGGGCTCAAGGACGTCATCGACTACCCTCCCCCCGAGATCGGCATCACGGTCGAGGGTAAAGAGTACACGCGCCTCCTGGCCTTTCAGCTGGGTGTTGTATTGAAGACGTGAGGGGGGTGTTGGGACTGGCGAACGTCTTACATGGCTGGCGTCTTCCGACACGAATGTGACGTTCTTCCGATCCGTGCAGTCCGGGAGCCGTACGCTGCATCGTGGAGCAGGGCGAACCCGCGCAGAGAGTGTGGCCCATGGTCGAAGCGAGACCAGCAGCTGTCGTTCCCCTCTTCTTCATCCTCGCCGCCGTTCCGACCGGCCCGGTCCTGGGGCAGGAGGACGGTTGCCGCGACCGGCCTTCGCTTCAGGTGACGGTCGTCGACGAGTCCGGCAACATCCCGATCCCCGGCGCCACGCTCGTGGTCCACTGGTCCGACGTCGAGGAGATGGCGCTGCGAGAAACGGCCGGGGCGGAGGGCCTCCTTCTGCTCTGCGCCCCTGCGGAGGCGACAGAAGCGGTGCTGTGGGCGGAACTGGGGGACGCTTCGAGCACGGAACGGCTGGTCGTCATCGTGCCGGGGTCGAGGCACGACGTGGAACTCCGGCTGCTGCTCGATGACGTGGAGACGGGCCGCCTGGTTGGTCAGGTGCTCGACGGGAGGACCCACCGACCCGTGGCTGCCGCCGAGGTCTCCGTCCCGGACCGGGCCGCGGTGGTCACCAGCAACCGCATGGGCCGCTTCGTCCTGAGCGGGGTACCCGTCGGATCGCACGAACTCTCGGTCCGGCACATCGGCTACGCTCCGCTCACGCATGCGGTCTCGGTCAGGCCGGGGATCACCACCGAGGTCGAGATCGGTCTGTCCACGGATCCCGTGGAACTGGCACCGCTCGTGGTCACCGTGGAGAGGCCTCGTCGCCTGGAGATCAAGGGCTTCTACGAGAGAAAGCACTGGGGTGAACTGCTCGGCCTCGGAACGTTCATTACCGAAGAGGACATCGAACGCTGGCGCCCCCTTCGAGTCAGCGATCTTGTCAGCATGCTGGTCCCGAGCGTTGCGCCAGGGATGCTGAATCGGAGAGGCTCTTCGGGATTGAATCGGACCTGCCGCATGGCCGTGTACCTGGACGGTTTCGCGGTCGGGCGCAATCTGGACTTGTACGTGAAGCCGATAGAGGTTGGAGGGATCGAGGTTTACAAGGGGCTGGCGAGTACGCCGGCCGAGTTCGCCAGCCGGTGTGGCGCCGTCGTCGTGTGGACCAAGTAGACGTGGCGAGCATTGCCCATGGACTGGAGATGACTCGCGTGGCACCGATGACGATCGCGGTGGTATCCCTGCTGGCGGTCGCCGTGCCTCCGGCGGCCGGACAGGACGGGGAGGAGTGTGGCGACCGGGCTGCGCTTCGCGTCGCGGTCCTGGACGAATCCGGGACGGTCGCCCTGCCCGGGGCCACCGTGGTGCTCCGCTGGAACGAGGCGAGGCGCAGGCCGGTGCGCGAAGCCGCCGATCCCCAGGGCCGTTTCTTCCTATGCGCCCCCCGTGACGCGCGAGAGGCGACGCTGTGGGCCGAGTTGGGGGACGGGTCGAGTGAGCAGGCCGTCGTTGCCTTCGAACCCGGAGACGTACATGAGGTGGAACTCCGGGTCCTCATCGGTACGGTCCGCGCGGGGCGGATCATCGGCCGGGTATACGATGGCGTGACCGGCGATGCCGTGGCCACGGCCGCCGTATCCGTCCGGGGTCGGGGCAGGCAGGCCCAGAGCAACCGGCGCGGCAGGTTCGTTCTGTCCGCCGTCCCCGAGGGGCAGCATGAACTGGAGGTAGGACACATCGGCTACGCGTCGCTTGGCCACGCCGTGACGGTGACGCGCGGGCTCACCACGGAAGTGGAGATCGGGCTCGCGCCGACGCCGGTCGAAATGGAGCCGCTCGTGGCGACCGTGACGAGATCTCGCCGCCTGGAGATCAAGGGGTTCTACGAGCGAAAGCTGTGGGGTGAACTCGTGAGCGGAGGCACGTTCTTCACCGAAGCCGACATCGAGCGTCGGCGACCGCAGCGCATCAGCCACATGATCGCCGACATGTCGGGAATCAGGCTGGGACGAGACGGTAGGTTCTACAGCACGAGATTGTCGGCCGGGTTTTCAGGGGGCGGCTGCAGAATCAAGACGTTCCTCGACAATGTCGATGTGACCGATGCACCCCTCCACACTCTCGTCCTTCCGGTGGAGGTCGCGGGAGTCGAGATATACAAGGGGCCGGCATCGCTTCCGGCCGAGTTCGGCGGCTCCGACACACGCTGCGGCGCCATCGTGATCTGGACGAAGTAGGGCGCGATGTAAGGTTTTTTGAGCCGGAGGCGTTTGTGTTACCGGGAGCGCCGTTTTCTGGTGCGCTTTCGGTGACGAACGACAAGCCTCAAAGGAGAAAAACATGCGACCCGACCACGTCCGCGGCGTGATCCGTCTCGGTTAGGCCCGCCCGAACGACGGCTCCCTGGGGAGCCACGCGAAGCGTACGGCTGGCCTGCCCCGTTGGCTCGGGGCAGGCCGCCGTGCGTCACACCGCGGGAGCCAGTGAGCGCTGCCGACACGTCGAGTTGGTCCGTCATTGTCAGAGGGTCAACGGCAGCGAGCGCCTTCCGATTTCCGATGATCGTTTTTGAGAAAATCATATCTGTAATAAATTGTCAACACACTAGTTATCGATTCCAAAATACTCGTTAACAGCTCACGTCCATGAAGGTTGCCCGCACGACCCGAACGAAGTTTTGCCCTTGGGAGGCATATAAGATGTAGGGGGAGGATTCACGCCGGCTCCATCGGCCCCGGCGCAGGGGCCCGACGACGAGAAAGAGATTCTCCGTGGACAGGGGCAAGAAAGCAGGTCTGGCTGCGCGAGGTGGCGCGGTTTGATGACGGTGGCCCAGGAGCGGCGATTGTCGCGCAGAGCGGCGCGCGGCGATCGCCGCGCGTTGCACGCCTTGTACGAGGAGTACTCGGAGCAGTTGTTCGCCGTGGCGTACCGCTTGACGGAGTCGTCCGCCGATGCTCGGGACGTGATGCACGATGTCCTTGCCGACCTTCCCGAGCTGCTTCGGCGCTTCGATGGCAAGCGGCCGCTGGGCCCGTGGCTGCGTTCCGTGACGGCCCGCACCGCGCTCCAACACGTCCGGTCGGAGGGGAGACGACACGAGATTACCACCGCCTTGGCGCCCGACGAAGGGGACGTCGTCGCGTCGCCGGAATCCCCCATCCTGGATTCGATCGCACTGGAGCGCGCGCTGTCTTCGCTCACGGAGGAACGGCGGACGGTCGTCGTCCTCAAAGAGATCGAGGGGTATTCGCACCGCGAGATCGCCGAGCTTCTCCAGATCGAGCGCTCGACCTCCCAGGGCCGGTTGTACAAGGCGCGGAAGCAGCTTCGCGCCGAACTGTTCGAGCGGTAGGGAGCAGCAAGATGGAGTTCTGCACGCAGATCGACGAGTGGACGCTGAACCGCTACGCGGACGGGGAGCTGCCCGAACCGCATGCCGCTGCCGTGCGGGAACACCTTCGTTCGTGCGCGGTCTGTCGACGCGAGGTCCGGCTCATTCGCGAGTTGAGTGCCGCGATACGGACCCTCCCGACGCCGAAGCCGCCCGATGGACTGTTCGAAGAGATCTTCCCCGCGGAAGCGGGCAGTGCCGCCCTCATCCCGTTCGCCCTTGCACAGGCGGAGCCGGCAGGGTTCTCCCGGAGACGGGTTGCGGGCTCCCGAGCCCTGACGGTCTCGGCGGGGGCCCTCATGCTGGCCGTGATCGCGGCGGTTCTCCTGTTGACGGTCGGGCCCGAGCGGGCCATGGCGGGCGCGAGCACCCTGCGGTTCCACGGTGAGGAGCCGGGCGCGCTCACGCTCCGGTACGAGACGATTTCGCCGCTCGCGGCGGAACCCGGCGTCCGGGCGCGGCTGCGATACTGGGTGCCCGACTCGCTCCGCTTCGCGCAAACCGAACCTGGATACCGCGTGGTCGAACTCTCCCGGGATGACCCCGGCGTCTTCTCCGGAACCGTCGATCTGCCCCCCGGCGCCGTGTACGCGGCCGCCGCCGTCGAAGACCTGGACGGAGACTACATCGACAGCGACTTCGGCCGGTCCTGGGAGTATCTCGAGACGGACGCGGACGGCCGATCGACGCTCGACGCCCGCCTGTACCAGGTGCTGGCCACCGCGGACCTGAGCCCCGCGAGGGCCGTCGCGGTGACCGAACAGGCGCTGTCGGAGTACCCCGAGCGCCCCGAGCTATGGGCAGCCCTCCTCCTGTATGGTCGAGGTGCCCTGCCCGAGGACTCCGGTGAGATGCCGCCAACCGCGCACCTGGAACGCCTTAAACGGATGGACGCGGCCGCTCGGCCAAGGGACCCCGGGGCGGGCGAGATGCACGCGCTGAGCCTCTACGCCCGCCTCCTCGGCCGGGAGGGTATCGAGGCCTATTGGCGGAGCGAGCTGACCGCCGAACATCCCCGGCACGAGTACGCGTCGCAGGCTCGCCTCGAGACCATCCTGCTGTCGGCGACGTCGCATGCCGAAAAGATCGATGCGCTGGACCGGAGTTGGACGCTCGCACCGATGCCCTCAGTAGCCCAGGTCGGGCTGCAGCTCTCCTATGAGGTCGCCGATCCGGCACTTACCCGAGTCTGGCTCGAGAGGTACGCAGCCGACGCCGTGATTCGAGACACCCGGCTCGATGTCGAAGTGACGGAACGCATGGTTGAAGTATCGGCTCTTGGGGCGATCGCCGAGGAGTGGATCCTGCAACAGTTGAACGGGCGGCCGGACTGGCTCGGCCGGGATCGGCCGCTCGCCGGGACGCGAGCCAACTTCGAGGCGGAGGCCGCCGAAAGTCTGGCCCGCCTGCATGTGCTCCTAGGACGGCTGCGGATGGCTCGAGGGGACCGGGCAGGGGCGCTCGATGCCTTCGAGCGCGCCGCCGAACTCAGCTGGGATCCCCGTGTGTTCGTGGAGTTGGCAAGGTTCCACGCGGAGACCGGCTCTTCGACTCGCGCGGCCCAATTGCTGGCGCTCGCGCAGGCCGACCCCGTCATCCCGCTCGAACCCTACGGGCCCGAAGGAGAAGACTGGGTGACCGCTCCGACCGAGGCCCGTTTGGCTGTAGCCCGCGCGGCATGGCGGGAGCATCTGTCATCGTCACTGCTCGATGAATGGGTCAACGTGGGCGCCACGCTCGAAACTGCCTCTGGAGAAGAGAGGGCGTTGCACGAAGTGACCGGTGGCGACGTAACGCTGATCATCCAGTCCCTTCGACCCAGCTACGTCTCCGAGGAGACCCTGGATCTGCTGAGGGCCAATGGTCCGAAACTGGCGGCGGCTGACGCGCGAGCGTTGCTGGTCACGGTCAATCCTGATTCTCGGGACGAGGATCAGCCCGCCGCTGAGGGCGGCACTCCTGAGCTACCCCCCTTCCTCCATGACAGGCGATCCGAAGTCTGGGAAGCCCTCGGTGCCTGGAGGGAGGTGCAGTTCTTCGTCGTGGACCGCGGCGGCACCCTGCGATATCGCGGGGAGGCTCTCGCACCCGCGCTCCGTATCGCACTCATGTTGGAAGATCATCCTCGGGCGTCGGTCAGATAGCCGGCAACACTCGATTCTGGAGGGAAGATGATGAGCTTGAAACGTTTCTTGGCCACGGCAGCGTTCGCGGCGATCGTGGCGGTCGTTCCCGTCACGGCAGATGCGGATGCCCCCGCCCGTCTTGGGTTGTCCGCCGCGTCGTGTACGCAAGAGGGGTGCGGCAGCATATCCAAGATGGACTGCATCTGTCCGGATATGCAGGAGAGAAACCGCAAACCGCGCTGTGTTGAGCCTTAGCGGAGTCGCGGTGAGGCGGTCAGCGATCGGGGTGTCGGTCGCCGCGGTTCTGGCGGTCGGCGCCTGTCGTCAGGCGGAGCCGGCCACGATCGACGCCGACAGCCCTGCCGAGTTGACGCCGGACGCCGTGTTCGCGGACGACTCGCTGGGGTGGATCGTCGAGATCGGGTTGGCCGGGGACCGCGTGGTGGCGCTGGACGCGATGCTGGAGCCGTCGGTTCACGTCGTCGATCTCGAGACACCGGGGCGCCTCGGTTCCTACGGCCGCCAGGGCGACGGGCCGGGCGAGTTCAAGGACCCGGAGCAGGTCGTGATCGGGGCTGCGGCATCGCCCGACGAGGTCTGGATCCTCGATGGCATCCATCAGCGCCTCACGCGGTTGTCCCTGCCGGAGATTGAAGCGGGTGCGGAAGTGAACCCCGAAACCGTCCCGCTGAACGGCCCGATCGCCGGTGCGCTCGTGCGCGCCTCCGACGGGACGTGGTTCGCCGGCGGATGGATCACGGAGGGTCGTATCGGTCGCTACCACGCGGACCGGAGCTACGACCGCACCATCCTGGGTTTCCCGCCCAACGTGGCGGAGGCGCCGGGAACGACGCTCCCGCAGGCCTACGAGAGCTGGGTCGTGGCGGATCCCGAGGGGGAGCGTCTGGCCGCCGCGACGCTTCTCGGCGGGCTGCTCGAGATCTTCGACCGTGACGGCGTTCCGATCGCCCGGGCGGCGGTGCCCGATCCCTTCCAGCCCGCGTGGGCCCAGGGAAAATCGAGCAACGGGCGGGGCGTCATGGCCATCAGCCCGGAGACGCGTTACGGCTTCACGGACCTGGCCGCTACGCAACGCTACCTGTACGGCGTCTTCTCGGGACGGAGAGTGGATGAGGACGGACCCGTCTGGGCGTCACAGGAGGTACAGGTCTACACCTGGGACGGCGCATACGTGAAGACGCTACGCCTCGACCGCGCCGCGGAGGCCATCGCCATCGACGTCTCCGACACGTGGCTCTACGCGAGCGGACTCGAGCCCACGCCGTGGATCGGCCGCTTCCGGCTCCCGGAGTTCAAGCAATGAAGACGGGTATCTCCTACGCCGACTGGCTGGACTGGCTCGCGTTCGAGCTGACCTTCGTCGAACTCTACAAGTCGGCGACTTCGTCGCAGAAGCAGAAGATGAAGGCGACCCTCCGCCGGCTCGGCGAAGGCATCGACGAAGCCGCAGTCGATGCCTTCGTATCGCAGATCCCGAACTTCGAGCAGGCGCTCAGCTGTTACTCGTCCGAGGAACGGGAAGCCTTCGTGGATCAGCTCAAGGTGGCCGTCACCGAATTCTCCCAGCTCCTGGTCAGCGCCGCCGGAAAACGGGATTGAAGCCGCCTGCCCCGGAGCCGCCACGACCCGCCGTCGCAAGCGACCGGGCAGGACGGTTGCGTGCACCATGGCCAAAGCTTGCGGCAACTCGTGCATCAGCCGGAGCTACACCCGCCACAACAGGCGGATTACCCGCACCGCTAAGGAGAGAGATGACACAGGAACCGATACCGCCGCCCCGGGGTCAAGGCTCAAGGCTGTTCCGAGACGAGGAATGGTACGTCCTCGTCAAGCGCCTCGGGCTCTCTCGCCGCGAGGCGGAGATCGTCCGGCTCGTCTTCGACGACCTTTCCGAGCCCGAGATCGCTCGCCGTTTGGACCTGGCTCCGTCCACGATCCACACCTATCTGGGTCGCCTCTACCGTAAGCTTGGCGTGAAGAGTCGCGGTGAGCTCATGACCTTCGTCTTCTTTGAGTTCCTGGAGGGTCGTGTTTTGCACGGCCTGCACGCCTCCCTTAGTAACGCTTGACACGCGACCTCATCGGAATCTGCGTTTGACGCCGCCGTCATCTGATTGACTGACATCCGATCAGATGTCATCTATCCGGAGATTTGTGGCCGAAGAGTCAGTCAATAGCATAGGTGATTCACGGATCAAATGTCCCTTACACGGAGACAGGACGATGCTGAATCGCACGAAGGTCAGTACCGGGATCGTGGCGCTGGCGCTGCTGATTGCCGCACCACTCGAGGCGACCGAGACTCCCGAAGCGGACGCGCCATACGCGGCCCTGACGCTGGAAACCGCTGCGCCAGCGGCTTGTGCCGAGTTGGCGAGCGTGACGGGCGAGGTTGGGGCTACGATGTCGCTGGGTATCTCGATGTGCCCTGACGAAGTTGTGGCGGCTGCGGCGCTGGACGCGGGATGGGAATGTTGGCAACACGGCCAAATCGTTGATGAACTTGAAATCAACTGCTTTTATCTGGGAGGTGGATACTGGAGCTACAGTGCGCGGGTCTCATGCAAAGTACCACCCTCCAACACATGGTAGGGGAGTCTCGGCTTGCGGCCGTCACGGTTCTCGTTTCGGTGCTCTGCGCGGGGTCGCTGGCCGCGCAGAACGCCGAAATGCACTTGGCGGAGGAGCTACGTTTGGGCCGGATCCAAGGATCTGGCCCCGACGTGTTTGCGGACATCCATGACCTCGCGGTCGATCCCGAAGGCCGGATCTACGTGGTGGACGTGGGTTGGAAGGAGGTACGGCTCTTCGACCGCGACGGGCGATTCGTCAGACGGCTCGCACCCGAGGGTGGGGGACCCGGAGAAAGGCAATACTGGAACATCGGGTCGACTCGGGCCACATGGGACGCGCACAGGGATCGGCTGTGGATCGATGATGGACTGCAGCGCCTGGTGCTCGATTCGCTGGGAACCGAGTATGCGCGCGAGGTTCGGGCACCGAGTTTCGTCCCGCCCAACACGGCGCCCGTTGGTACGGTGGTCGGAGTGGATCCGCAGGGTCGCCTGTACCAGTTCCTGTGGGGTCCATCTCCGAACCGGGATTCGACGTACCGCTACGCCGCGCGCGGTACGGTCGATTCGGAGTACGCGATCACACATGACGCCATGCTCGTGGTCGAAGCGGCAGCCGATAGCGAGGGTGTACCACGAACCAGCACTACCGGCGCTGGTTCAGTGACGGTGGTTGTCACGCGGACAGAAGCTCCGAAGACCGTCGGGGCGGTGTCCCCCGGCGGTGAGTTGTGGGTGGGAAGCATCAACGAAAGACGCCTGCAACAGCTGTCATTTGCGGGTGACACGCTACGCACGATCTTGCCCGCAGGAGCAGCGGGCGAAACCGAGTGGGCGGAATTGGACGTCTCGCCGGAGGGTTGGTTCTGGATCCGGCGGCAGCCCGACTCCGATGCAACCAGTACCTGGGATCTCTTGGACAACTGCGGCGCGTACCGCGGCTTCGCATCGGTACCGCACCGTGTGGCTCTGACCAAGGTCGGGTCGGATGGCCGCATCCATGTCGTGGCGTCCGGGGCCTTGGACTTCGAATACATCCTGCGCCTGCGGCTCGAAACGGACGTCGTGCAAAAGGTCTGCTAGTTGTGCGGCTGAACTTGCATCGGTAACCGGGGCGTCCGCACGCGCCTAACGGCTGACGCGTTGGGGTCGCGCACGGCAGCGTCACCCCTCGGAACGTGGTAGCTTGCCGGGTTTCTGTGTTCGAGGTTCGACTGCTGGCATCTCGGCGGCGGAGTTTGGTACTTCTCGGCGCGGTACTCATGCACTCGCGAAATCATAGAAAAAGTCTAGGCCTCACGGTCCTCGTTTCGGCGTTCTGCGCGGGGTCGCTGACCGCGCAGAGCTCCGAACTGAGGCTGGTCGAGGAGTTGCGGCTGGGCCGGGTCGACGGGTCGGGCCCCGACGTGTTCGCCAACATCGACGACCTTGCCATCGATGCCCACGGTCGGATCTATGTGGCCGACGTAGGGTGGAGGGAGGTCCGGCTGTTCGACCGTGGCGGACGATTCGTGCGGAGCCTGGCGCCCGAGGGCGACGGACCGGGTGAGAGGCGGTACTGGCCTGCCGCTGTGTCGACACGGATTACGTGGGACCCACACCGGGCCCGGCTGTGGATCGATGACGGTTTACACCTTCTCGTGCTGGATTCTCTGGGAGCGGAGTACGCGCGTGAAACGCGGGAACCGGGTTTTCTCCCGGGCAACAGGGAACCCATGGGGAAGGTGTTCCGAGTCGATGCTCGGGGTCGCCTGTATGAAATCCTGCAGGGGCCTTCCGGGCGCGATTCGACCCACGTTTACTTATCACGCGGAACGGCGGATTCCGAGTACGCGTTTGTACCCGAGCGTACACTTCGGATCGAGGCGCGAGGGATCATCCGGGGACCGCCACAGACGCGGCGAATCGGGCGAGGCACACTGACCGGTACTCTCAACGAACACGAGCCTCCGCAGACGGCCTGGGCGGTCTCGCCCGCCGGCGAACTGTGGGGCGCCGGGATCGAAGAGCCGCGGGCGTGGGAGCTGTCGTTCACGGGCGATACGCTGCGCACGATGTCGTTGGCCGGCGAGGCCGGCTCCAAACGGATGGAACTGGACATCTCGCCGGAGGGTTGGTTCTGGCTGCGGCGCGAAGCCAGCTCCGGTGCAAGCAGTACGTGGGACCTGCTCGACAACTGCGGTGCGTACCTCGGCTCCGCATCGGTGCCGCACAACGTGTCGATGACCGAAGTTGGCGCCGCCGGCCGCATCCATGTCGTGGCATCCAACGCACTGGGCGTCGAGTACATCCTGCGCCTGCGCTTAGAGACCAACGTCGAGCCGCGACGCTGCTAAGCGCTAGTACCTTTGCTGATCGGAAGGGTGGGATTCACTCACTTGAAGCTAGCAACGTTGCGCCAGCGATCCTACGAGACGGTCGTTCTCGCGCTCTTGGTCGGCTGTGCCGTGTGGGTCGGGAAGCTGGTCTCCCAGCACCGGGAACTGGCGGTAATGGTTGCGGCGACCGGCTCACTCGCGGAGCGATCAAGTGTGAGGGACCGTTTGGTCGGCGCCGTGCTGCCGTTGTCGTTCCTGAAGATCGACGAAGCTGAGAGCGGAGGCGACCACCTGGTTTGGATCGTTGATGTCGAACGCTGCCGGACATGCGTGGAGGGAAACGTCGGCCCCTGGAACGCCCTCGCGGAAGACATGTCATTACAACGCCACGTCGTTCTGTACGGAGACCAAGGGCTGCCCGCGGTCGCGCAACGGGCACTGCGTGGCACGACAGTCATGTCGGCAACTCGGGAGTTAGCCTCGGCACTCGGACCAATACTGCCTAGTACGAAGCTTCTTATCGATGGCAGCGGAACCATCATAATGGCCGATGCAAGGGATGACGCCTCTGTGTGTGGCTGGAGCTTCGAGGCTCAGGTTGGTTCCCTGCGTGGGGTCTTCTCTACGGACGTCATTCGGAGTCAGCGCTTAAGTCCTTAGGCAGGATCAGAAACGGGAGGAAGTTCAATGAATCTGTTCACGCGATCGGTCCGGGTCGGTATCGTTTTCGCGCTGGGGATCATCCTAGTGATGACCCACACCGCGATCGAGTCGATTTCGCTGGAGGCCCAGCAAGAGGAAGAGTGCATCGAGAGTCTGGGGCCATGCGTCGACCTCAGGTACCATTACGAGCACGTATGCGAGGGCTCCATATGCTACACGGCCCTCGAAATGTGCTGTCTCGAGGACATCGTCGTGAGGTGACTCCGCTCGTCCGGTGTACATACACGTTGCGGGTTCTCGCCGTTATCACGTGCCTCGCGGGTGTCGCGTGCATGTCCGATGCCACGTCTGATCGACGGCCGGTTCGGACGACGCTGGATGAGGTATTCGCGACCGAGACCGTAATCACGCTGGGGGAAGATCAGCAGGACTCCATTTCCATTCCAGGAATCTGGAAGGAACGACGGCGTGGCGGCTTCCTGCTGAGTGACGGTCATCTCCCCAGAATCCGAAGCTATGACGAAGACGGCCGACTTGAGGCGGCGTTCGGGCGGTTCGGCCGGGGTCCGTTCGAGTTTCAGCGGATCGGCAGCGTCACCGAGACGCCCGAAGGGCGTGTCGTCGTGGCAGACGGTGGTCAAGCCGGACTGACCTACCTAACGAGCGACCTGCGGCCGGATACCCTGGTGGCGTTTCCCGGCGTTCCGCGGCGGGTCGAATCGCTGGGCGATGACCTGCTCGTGCGAATGAATCTACTCTCCGAATGGACGGAAGACGCCTCACGCTTCTTCCGGCAGCCCCTGTTGCTGCATCGCGTGAAGCGACAGAGCGTTGTCTGGAGCGCTCACACCTTGCCGTTCGTGCCCATCGAAAGACCCTACTGGATGTCGATGATCGGTTTCCCGTTTGCGGTAGCGGGCGACTCGATCTACGTGGCTTCGTCTCTCCGATACCCGATGGCCATCCTCAACGCCGAGGGCGATTCGGTCGGCGAGATCGGCGCGCCTTCCGAGACGTTCAAGCCGGTGCCCGTATTCGAGCCGGGTGCTCTGACGCCCGGCCAGTACAGCACAGGGAGTTCGAATGTGCTGGCGGGATATAACACGATCTCCCGCATCGATGCGGTGGGTTCCCACCTCATTCTGACGCACGGGCAGTATGACAGCGCCCGCTTCCTGCGCAGCCTGCACTCGACCGTGGACATCTACGACCGGCATGGAGGCGTGAAGCTGTATGAGGACGTACCGCTGCCGGAGCGTTCGCGGATCCTGGGCGGGGGCCGCTACCTCTACATGCTGCTGGACACGGATTTTCCGCCCTGGCGAGTGGCGAAGCTTCGATTCCGAGATCGAGCGACGCGCCGGCCCTAGCGTGTCCTAATCAGGAAGCCGGGCACGGTCGACACCGCCATCCCGGTCGAGTTGATGCCGGACGCCGTCTTCGCGGACGACTCACTAGATCCCCGCGACCCCCGCCCCCGAGTAGTACGGTTCTTCGACCGCGGCGTGCAGTTCGTCAGACGAGGATTGGTTCTGGATGAGACGCGAGCCGGAGGCCGATGAATCCAGCGAATCCAGCACTTGGGAACCCGCTGGACAACTGCGGGGCCTACCGTGGCTCCGCGTCGGTACCGTGCCGCGTATCTCTGACCAGCGTCGGCCCGGCGGTCGAATCCTTGTCGTGGCGTCCGGAGCCTTGGACGTCCTGCGCCTGCGGCTCGAAACCGACGTCTTGGAAGAGGTCTGTTAGTAGCTGGACACCGATTCTCCGCCAGCCGTAGCGCCGCACTCACCGCCGTCGACCGGGCCGAGGTGGTACTCCGAGGGTGCGGCGCATGCGGCACGAGCCGCGACGGCGATGCTGCGGCTCTAGCTCTAGCCCGGATTTCTCACACGCTGCCCGGAGCGCCGTCGTAGGCGCGGTTCGGGG